>NZ_JAEQCE010000068.1:0-44126 GCF_020738665.1 Microcoleus sp. PH2017_08_TRC_O_A | reverse complement strand
TGAAAAAAGCCTCAAATGATTGCAGAGCAATTATTTGAGGTTTTGAGAATTCTGAATTCTTTTGAAATTAAATCCGATCGAATATCTGCGGAATGTGGGTAGTAGAATTAAGAAAAGACGGCGAATAGAATTCGCGACTACACAAACGATGTCCGCCTCCGCGGACTGAAGAGGATAAGGTAATTTCAACCGGACACTCTTTAACCCGCGGAGGCGGGTTTTGTCTGTTTAGGCGCGGTTTCAACCGCCGTCTGTCTTCTTCTGTCTTCTTTACCTCTTTTCAATAGGCAATCGCACACCGAAAGTCGAGCCGAGTCCCAGGCCGGGACTTTGGGCCCAGACAGTGCCGCCGTGGAGTTCCACGAGATGGCGGACGATCGCCAATCCGATTCCCAGCCCGCCGTAATTGCGTGTATGACTGCTGTCAGCTTGGCGGAAGCGATCGAACACAAACGGCAAAAACTCCTTGCTGATGCCAATTCCCGTATCACTAACGGCGATCGTCACAGAGTGAACCGGAGACGGAGACAACATGGCACTACCAGCCGATCGCGGTTCCCCCTCCTCCGAGAGCCTGATTTCCACGCTACCGGACGGTGGCGTAAACTTAATGGCATTCGAGACCAAATTCCACACTACCTGCTGCAAACGAGTAGCATCGCCCCTCACCAAGCTCACCCCTTCGCCATAAAAAGTCGCCAATTCAACTCCCCGAGCTTCAGCATCAGGGGCGAGCGCTTTGACTGCGGTTTCTACAATCGGCACCAAATCCACGGGGCGCAGCTTCAAACATACTTTGCCACTCACAATCCGGGAAACGTCCAGCAAATCCTCAATCATCTGAGTCTGCAACCGCCCGTTTCGCTCGATCGTCTCCAAACCCACAGCCGTTTTTTCGGCACTCAACTTGCGCTGTCGCAGTATCTGGGCCCAGCCGACAACTGCATTCAGAGGCGTCCGCAACTCGTGAGAAAGCGTTGCCAAAAACTCGTCTTTAATCCGGTTGGCCTCCGCTGCTTCCCGGTAAAGCCGCGCATTATCGATCGCCACCGCCGCATCCCGCGCCAAATCCGAGAGCAAAATCAAATCGCCCTCGCCGCAGCGGCGGCCGGACTCTCCGCACAGCAACGAAATCGCTCCCAGCGTCCGCCCGCGAGCGATCAGCGGCACGCAGATTGCCGACAGCGGGTTCTGGTAGCACAGCACTTCCAACAGTTCGTTGTCCGACAGCACCGCCTCGATCGCCCAATGCGGTATTTCTGGGTAGAGCTTCGATTCTCCAGTCCGCAGCACCTTTGCTACTCCGTGGCGTCCCTGGGGGTCTACCGGCAAACGGCGATTGATTTGCCACAACAGAGCGACTTTGCTCGGATCTGAGTGAGCAACTGCTTGCAAGCCGATCGAGCCGTCGGCCTCGATTAAATGCACGCAGCACCAATCCCCCAGCCCCGGTACTGCTAAATCTGCCAAATCTTGCAGCGCCTCTTGGTAATTCAAAGAAGCCGATGACAGCACAGCCAAAGCTCGGGCGCGCAAATCCGCTGTTTGGGCCGATCGCTGGCGATCGTCAATATCAGTAGAAGTCCCGAACCACTTGAGGATGTTTCCGTCAGCGTCCCGTACTGGCATGGCGCGACCCAGATGCCAGCGGTAAACCCCGTCAGATGCCCGTTTCAAGCGGTATTCCACCTCGTAGGTCTCCCCCATCTGCACCGACTCATTCCAGCGTTCCAGGGAATTTTTCAAGTCATCTGGATGCACCACTGGCTGCCACCCCCAGCCTTGAGTTTTTTCTAGGGTCAAACCGGTGTATTCAAACCAGCGTTGGTTGTAGTAGTCGATCCAGCCGTCAGGCCAAGCAGTCCAAACTATTTGGGGGATAGTTTCAGCGAGAATGCGGTACAACTGTTCGCTGGCTTCGGCTGCGCGGCGGGCGGTTTGTTCCCGCGCCCAAGCCTGATTTCGCTGTTCTTCGGCCTCTTTGCGATCGCTGATGTCGCTAATCACGCCGATCCATTTCCACGGATGGCCTTGTTTGTCAAGAACTACTTTGCCCCGATCGATCCAGTGGAGCAAGCCACCACCGGAGCATTGCACGCGGTATTCCTGAAAAAATGGGGCAGTCCAATTGTCTGGCGCGCTCAAATATCGATCGACTGCGGCCTCGATTTGCGATCGGTCTTCCGAATTTAAAATACTGTTCCAAGCTGCTCTCGTCCTCGGAAATCTGCCTTTTTCGTACCCCAAAATTTCATCTACACGACCAAACCACAGCACGATACCGGTCTCGATATCCCATTCGTAAATTAAATCGCTAGCACTTTCTGCCGCAATCCGAAACCGCTCTTCTGACTGTCGCAGCACTTCCATAAACTTAAAGCGTTCCGTCACGTCCAAAACCAGAGACAGCATCGAGATCAACTGTCCAGAATCGCTGTAAAAAGCCGAATTGTGCCACTCGCAATGCACCAAAGAACCCGACTTATCATAATTGCTGTTGCGAACGACATTGCACCGTTCGTGTTGGTTTTTCAAACTCTCAATTGCCGCTTGTACATCTTTCACATCGCCGTCAAAAATAAAGTTCCATTCGCTAAAATGCTTGCCTAAAACTTCTGTTGCCTTCCACCCAAAAATCTTTTCAGCAGCCGGAGACCACCCACTGAGGCGAAAATTTTCATCCCACTCAATCACAGCTAGGGGCGTATTTTCAAAATGAGAAGTGAGTTTTTGCAGGGCGTCGCGCAGGGATGCTTCTACTTGCTTGCGGTCAGTAATATCGCTAAAAGAAATAGCCATGCCGTCGCCCAATTTAACGGTCACAATCCGAAACCAGCCGACAATACCTTCGCTGTTGTAAGAAATCTCAGTATTGAGGGGAATTCCTGTTTCTACAACTTGCACGTAACGATCGAACAAACCGCTATCTTGATGACCGGGCAGGACTTGCAGCAATCGCTTTCCGACCATTTCTTCAGGAGTGCTTTGCTGAATTTTTGCCGCAGCGGGATTGACGTATTCCCATTCAAAATCGACAATTTTAGAGCCGTCACGAATGCTGCGAAACACGTTAAATCCGTCTAGAGATAATTCCTGAAAAGCGCGAAAGCGTTCTTCGCTTGCTTGCAGCTTGTTGGCAATTTCCAGCAGGAGTTGTTGGACTCCCTCCGACTGCGCTATTTCTAGGAGCAATTGCTGGTTAATTGGCCCGAGTTCGCTGCTGGGGGATGGGACGGGATTTTCAATGGTACAGCCAGCTTGCGGTCGATCGGCCTTTTGACTTTCCAGCGCTGTATTTGCTGCTAATTGTGTCGCCCGCGTCACCGCCAACACTTGAGAAAGCGAGGGCATCAATTGGGCCACAGCCCACACAGAAATGATAGCGGTAACGGCGGCGAGCAAACTTGACAGCGCGTAGCTGGGATGAACCAGCATCGAAACTTGCATCAGGTGAGTTGTCCCACCGCAGAAAAACCCGAGTCCCAATAGGATAAAACCCTTGCTTGCAGGCACATACCGCTGCTTCCTGGCAAAGTAGATCAGCATCGCTGGAATTGAGTAATAAGCCAAGGCAATTAACAAATCGCTCACCGCGTGCAGTCCCATTAACTGCAATTGCCACTCTTCCCATCCACCTTGGGGCATAAAATTGTGCTTAAATGACATAATCTTAAGAAAATTCTGCATTTCGCCTTTCCTGTGCGATCGATCGTACTTGCACTTGTGTTGCTGACCCGCTAATTCCTAGTCTATACACAAAAAAACAGAAAACAACAGTGACTTTAGGCAGGGATGAAAGTTCATCGGAGGTTTCAAACGGGCGGCAAGATTCGGACATTTATTGACAGTAATAGGGAGAGCCAGGTACTATAATCTTGAAAGATGTACGATCTAAAATGCTAGCTTTTAACTTTTAATCTTACATACAAACAAGTTAGCTAGAGTGATTGAGGAAACCCCTATGACAGTGCAATTCATTAAATCTGTTGAGTTACAAACTTAAAAACATCGAACGCTCAACTTTGCTGAATTAAATCGTTTTATCAATCAAGTTTTCCAGTCATATAATGGATTTAATTGGGAGCATCTCAGTTTTGCATTTACAGTGCTGTCGGGAGCTAAAAAAAGTTTCGTAGTACGGACTTCAGTCCGCTCTTTAAAAAATGCAGTGCTGTCGGGAGTTCAAAAAAGGTTCGTAGTACGGACTTCAGTCCGCTCTTTAAAAAATGCTTCTTGCAAAACAGAGATGCTCCCATTTAATCTCAGAGAATGGAATAGTCTAAGTCTAATTTAGCCTAATAAATCCTGACCGAGCAAATTAATTTGTAGAGCCAAGCATCCGCGCCTCTAGAACCAGAATCCAAACTAATCTGCACCTGTATCAAGACGTACTAAATTATTCTACTAAATCGGTTAAGGTCTCTAATGTCTCTGACGATCTCCCAGTCAAAGTTCTCAAACCATCTCGAATTAAACATCCATGCGCTTAGAGCAGCTTCAAGCATTTCTTTCAGTTGCTGAAACCGGTAGCTTTCAGCAAGCAGCCCGGAAGTGCGGCGTCACCCAATCGACTATTAGCCGTCAAGTGCAGGGACTTGAAGCGGAAGTGGGTTTGTCGCTGTTTCACCGCACCGCCCACGCCAAGCTGACAGTGGGAGGGGAACGCCTGTTACCTCACGCTCGCAAAATCTGTCAGAGTTGGCGAAATGCTGCGGTCGAATTGGGAGACTTGCTGGCGGGAAAACAGCCGGAACTTTGCGTGGCTGCGATTCACTCGGTTTGCGCTGCTTATTTACCGCCTGTGCTGCAAAGGTTTTGTCGCAGCTATCCTGAGGTGCAGTTGCGCGTGACATCCCTAGGAAGCGATCGAGCTTTGAAAGTTCTCAAAGACGGTTTGGTGGACATCGCGGTGGTGATGAACAACCGCTATTTTACTCAAGCCCCGGAAATGTTGGTTGAGGTGCTCTACAATGAGCCGATCGAGGTATTAATGGCCGCGAGTCATCCCCTGGCCCAGTACGATCGAGTACCTTGGCCGGAATTGATTTGTTACCCGCAAGTGGTGTTTAAGGACGGGTACGGAATGCAGCGCATGGTACAAGAGCAATTCGGACGCATCGGTGCTAAACTTCATGCTGTTTTGGAACTCAACACTCTCGATGCTTTTCGAGGCGTGGTGCGCCAGGGAGAATTGATTGCTTTGCTGCCGCATTCAGCTTTGCTAGACGCTAAGGCCGATCGCACTTTAGCAATTCGATCGATCGCTCTTGAGCGCCCAAATTCCAAGGTTTCGGCGATCCTCTTCGAGGGCTTCGCTAACGGACAATCGGCGATCGATCCGACTTGGACTCGCGAAGTGGTGTTGGTAACAACTCACGATCGAATGCAAATTCCGCCGATCGCCCATTTCTGGAATCTGGTACGGGAACTTGTACCACCATGTGATGTCATCAAAGTAGTAAAATCCGGAAATTAATACCTGTTTATAATTGAGATTTGAAATTTGAGATTTTATGGCGTTACGAATAACCAATAACGAATAACCAATAACGAATAACGAATAACCAATAACGAATAACCAATAACCAATGCCCAATGCCCAATGCCCAATGCCCGATGCCCAATGCCCAATGACCAACTTCAATAATTATGAGTGACGCATTTAGAGAATTGCTACGAAAAATTGGCAGTGGAGTACACACAGGAGAAAACTTAACTCGATCGCAATCAGCAGCAGCCACGCGAATGATGCTGCTAGGAGAAGCAACACCGACTCAAATCGGAGCTTTCATGATTTCCCATCGCATCAAACGGCCCACCGGCGAAGAATTAGCCGGAATGCTGGATGCTTACGAAGAATTGGGGCCGATGCTTGCCCCTCCCAACCGAGAAAAAGGATTTGCCGTTTCTAGCGTCGCCGTGTTTGGCGTAGCCTACGACGGGCGATCGCGCACCGCTCCAATTAGCCCAATAACCGCCCTAATATTAGCCGCCTCTGGCGTCCCAACCGTCATGCACGGAGGGGAGACAATGCCAACCAAAGAAGGCATTCCCCTAATCGAAATTTGGCGCGGTTTAGGAGTTGACTGGAGAAAACTCCGTTTAGAAAAAGTCCAGCAAGTTTTTAACAGTACGGGTTTAGGTTTTGTTTACCTTCCCAAGCATTTTCCTCAAGCCGCGAGTTTAGTGCCCTACCGCCGCGAAATCGGCAAACGGCCGCCTTTTTCGACAATGGAATTGATGTGGTGTCCCTGCGCCGGCGACGTTAACGTCATCTCAGGCTACGTGCACCCGCCTACAGAGGGTATGTTTCAAGCAGCCTTTGAGTTGCGGGGAGTCAAAAATTATACCACAGTCAAAGGATTGGAGGGCAGTTGCGACTTGCCGCGCGATCGAACTGCAATTATCGGCATTGCTAAACCGGGCGCCGAGTTCGAGCGAGTGCTTTTAGCCCACGGAGATTACGGTTTTAGCAGTACAAATCCCGCCTTTGAATCAGCATCTGAGTTATTCAAACAAATGCAGGAAGTTTTGTTAGGAAAACACTCAGAAATGATGCAATCTGCTATCTGGAACGGCGGATTTTATCTGTGGCGCAGCGGAATTTGTTTGGATATGGACTCTGGTTTGATTGAGGCAGAAACCTTATTAAGCAGCGGTCAAGTAGTGCAAAAACTTGAGGAAGTTAGCAAAGCCGTTAGTGCTTTGAATTGAGAATCAATCAGGTTGAGTGCTAATGACAGTTGACAGTTGACAGTTGACAGTTGACAGTTGACAGTTGACAGTTAACCGTTAACTAATGACCAATGCCCAATGCCCAATGCCCAATGCCCAATGCCCAATGCCCAATGATTAACCATAAAATAGCAGTAATTGTGCTCGCAGGCGGTCAAAGTTCGCGGATGGGTACGGATAAATCTCTCCTAGAAATTGAGGGTAAAAGCCTGTTGCAGCGGGCGTGTGAGGTTGCAGCAGTTGTAACGCCACAAGTGTATGTTTTGACAGCTTGGCCCGATCGCTATCGATCGACCCCAACCCAAAAATCCCAATTTCTGGTAGAGTACAATCCGGGTTCCGGCCCCTTAGTGGCATTAACTCAAGGACTGACGGACATTTCTGCCGACTGGATTTTGCTATTAGCTTGCGATTTGCCCTTATTAGATTCCCGAATCATTGATAATTGGGCGAGTAAGTTAACAGAGTTTCCCCCATCTACCTTAGCAGTTGTCCCCTATCAAAATTCGCGCTGGGAGCCATTATGCGGTTTCTACCGCAAACAATCTCTGTCCAGCTTGCAAAGTTTTATTGACAAAGGGGGACATTCATTTCAACAGTGGTTAAATCAAATCCAAGTAATCCCTCTACCCGTAGGGGAACGAGAAGCAGTCATGCTATCGAATTGCAATACACTAGAAGAATTTGAGCAATTAAAAGGTAAAATGGTTGACAGTTGACAGTTGACAGACTAATGACTAATAGGGTTCGCGAGCGGGGACGCTCGCACTAATAACTAATGACTAATAACTAATGATTAACGAATATTGGTTACTCGATCGCGAAATCACATTCCTCAACCACGGTTCCTTTGGAGCCTGTCCGATTCCCGTACTGGAAGCGCAAACCAGTTTTCGAGAACAACTGGAAAGAGAACCATTGCGCTTTTTAATGCGGGAATTTGAGCCGCTGTTAGATAACGCCAGAAATCAGTTAGCCACCTTTATTGGTGCAGGCGAAGAAGAATTAGCCTTTGTGCCGAATGCTACCACTGGAGTCAATGCCGTTTTGCGATCGCTCTATTTTAGTCCGGGCGACGAATTGCTAACCACAAATCAGGAATACAACGCCTGTCGCAACACACTAGATTTTATCGCAGAGCGCACAGGCGCCAAAGTAATAGTAGCAGAAATACCATTTCCCATTGAATCGCCAGAACAAATTATTGAAGCAATAATTAAGTGCGTTTCCCCGCAAACAAAATTAGCCTTATTAGACCACATTGTCAGCCAAACAGGTTTAATTTTTCCCATCAAACAGTTAGTCGGCGAATTAGCTAATCGCGGCGTAGATGTATTAGTAGACGGAGCTCACGCACCGGGAATGGTAGCACTGAATTTAGAAGAAATCGGCGCCGCTTACTACACAGGAAATTGCCACAAATGGCTGTGCGCGCCGAAAGGTGCAGCTTTTCTGTACGTGAGGCGAGACAAACAAGATAGCATTCGGCCAACTACCATCAGTCACGGCGCCAACTCACCGCGCGCCGACAAATCACGCTTTCAACTAGAATTTGACTGGATGGGAACAGTCGATCCAAGTCCCTATTTGTGCGTACCTGTAGCCATTGATTTCATGGGTTCTTTGTTGAGTGGCGGCTGGCCGGAATTGATGGCAAAGAATCATGATTTAGCATTGGCTGGGAGACAAATATTAGCAGATAAATTAGATTTGCCGCTGCCTTGTCCCGATGAAATGGTAGGTTCTATGGCTGTTATACCACTAGCCGACGAACAGCCTGACGCCGCTGCAACGGGTGGAATTCCACCATTGCAAGAGGTGCTGTGGCAGATTTTTAAAATAGAAGTGCCGGTTATTCCTTGGCCAGATTCTAGCAAGCGGCTGGTGAGGATTTCAGCTCAATTTTACAATACCTTGCCACAGTATGAATATTTAGCGAAAGCGCTAGCTGAGCTAACAGGAAATTCAGCGGGAGATTCCCAAAAAACCTAAACCTTAACTATAGTAATCCTCAAAAAAAAAGGTACGTTGTTGGGCTTGGACCCTCCGAAGATTTGTGATCTACCAACTTACCCAACAACAGCTTTTACCAAATATACCTAAATACGCTTGGATTAAAGCTTTCAAATGAGTTTAATCTCACGAATTTACAGGAAATACAAGCATCTTTTAGCAGCCTGACTATTCTTAAATGAACCGTATTGGTCTACAATCTACGGTAAGAGGGCTGAAGCCCAACAACGTACCTTATCTTTCTGAGAGCCACTATATCAAAATAAATATTGCAAAAAATTATATTTAAAATATTCACTATCTAAAATTAAGCAACTAATACGAATCCTAAAAAAACTGGCAAAATATTATAAATAGTATGCGAGCATCTGTAGGGATACGACAATACCGTCTAGTTCACAGAACTGCGAGTTTTAATAATTGGTACAAGATTAAGAATTGTAGCAATTTATTTTAAATTAGCATTAAAACACGGTACGAAAATCGGATTTTACACAACTTCCGCTGCACCGAATATAATGTATCAAGACTTGTATTTATATCCCCAAAAAACAAAATAAAAAGAGGAGAATACGATGTCAAATGCCATGATGGTAATTTTCCCCTATCGCGAACAGTACACCTGGGTTTTTGACGACGAGCGAGCCGGACTTGTCCGAGAACCATTTGTTCAGGGCGTCCCCGAAATGATTAACGTACTTGTCGCAGACATTCCCAACGCCGCTCAAGGTTTCCGACTATTATTTTCAGCCAATCCATTTCCCGGATATCAAGCAGAAATGGCTTGGTTTAAAACAGAATACGGCGGAAACTGGTATCGGTGGGAAGCCGAAAATCTCGAAGGCTGGCTTTGTCCGGCTTTGTTTAAATACTTTCTAGAAGCACCGCCCAAGTTTTATTGCAAAGCTGAAAAAATGTAATAATCAAGAGCAAGTCAATGAAAAACTTGTCAATCTTTAAGAGAAACTTTGTTAAACCAGCCGATCGCAAATCTAGACAAAAGCTCAAATTAGCACTATGTATATTTGGGCTATTTGTGCTAATTGTCACAGCAGCCATCTCCGCAGGACTCGGGGCAATTACCGCCCTCTTAGCACCCGTGGAACCGCAAATGATTAGCAAAGTCCTAGACGCTACAGGCTTTAACTATATATCATCCAACCGCTCTGGATACCGCCTCTCGCGGCCTGTTAATATCTTAATCCTGGGAATTGACCGCGTACCCGGATCTGTCCCCAATTCCCGCAAGATTTTTAACGGCCGCAGCGATACAATACTCTTATTCCACCTCGATCCTAGAGAGAAATCTATTAGTTTGCTTTCAATTCCGCGAGATACAAAAGTCGAAATTCCCGGAATTAGCTTCAGCAAAATTAACGAAGCAAATGCCAGAGGAGGAGCAGTTTTGGCGGCGCGATTGGTGAGCACTATCGCCAACAATGCAACAATTGAAAGATACGTGCGAGTCAGCAGCGTTGCGTTTCGGGAATTAGTCGATTTGTTGGACGGAGTTGAGGTATTTGTACCTCGGGCGATGTCCTATACAGATAAAGCCCAAAAGTTAAGCATAAATTTAGCACAGGGATGGCAAAATCTCAACGGAGAAGAAGCAGAACAATTGGCTCGATTTCGCAACGACGGTTTGGGAGATATCGGCCGAATTGGGCGACAGCAATCTTTAATTCAAGCTATTCGCAACCGCCTCGCAAGTCCATCAGTATTGGTGCGATTGCCACAAATTGTGCGATTGATGCAAAAATATGTAGATACAAACCTAAATTTTGAGGAAATATTGACGATCGCAAATTTCGGTTTGCAATTGGAGCGAGATAATTTTAAAATGGTGATGTTACCGGGACGCTCTAGCTCATCACAAGGGGATTTGAGGAGTTATTGGATTGTCGATGTTGCTGGGCGCGATCGCATTATGACACAATATTTCAAACAAGGCGCAGCGGATTTTGCCCAAGGGCGAACCGCCAATCCCAGCCAGCCGGTTTCACCCAGCAGCCTCAAAATCGCCGTCCAAAATGCTTCTAGCAACCCAAAAACCGCCAAAACCGTCGCTGAATTTCTCAGAAAAAAGGGCTTTTCTAACGTATCTGTAGTCAAAGATTGGCCCGACAAGCAACGTCAAAGTCAAATTATTGTACAGCAAGGCGATTTAGAAGCAGCAAATCTTCTGCAAAAAACTTTAGGCTATGGTAAAATAGAAGCATCTTCTACTGGTGAAATTGAATCTGACTTGACACTTCGCGTCGGCGAAGATTTGGTAAAGCGATTTAATTAGTTATTAGTTATTAGTTATTGGTTATTAGTTATTGGTTATTGGTTATTGGTTATTGGTTATTAGTTGCTTGCAATGCCCTGTTTTCCCTTCTTCCCAATGCCCAATGCCCAATGCCCAATTCCCCATTCCCAATTCCCCATTCCCAATTCCCAATTCCCAATTCCCCATTCCCCATTCCCTATTCCCTATTCTCATCATCATGAAAAGTCTATTCCGAATTTTACTGAGCCTAATTATAAGTGTAGTGTTAGCCTTTGGGTGGGTAATGCTGAGTGCTACTCCGGCATTTGCGCTACCAAAAAAAAATATTAATTACACAAATATTAACTTGTCCGATCGCGATTTCTCCAATTCTGACTTAGCGGGCGGAACATTCGTCGCCGCCGAGATGCGGGGAACCAACTTTCAAGGCGCTGATTTAACCAATGCGATTTTGACTAAGGGAGTTTTGTGGAAGGCTAACTTGTCAGGTGCAAATCTGTCCGGTGCTTTAGCCGATAGAATTACATTTGATGGCGCTAATTTGACGAATGCTAATTTCACCGAAGCAATTATGACTCGAAGTCGTTTTTTTGATGCAGCCATTTCCGGGGCTGATTTTACCGACGCAATTATCGATGCTTATCAAGTAACAATGATGTGCGAAAAAGCCGATGGTGTCAATCCCGTGACGGGAGTTTCTACGCGAGAAAGTCTGGGATGTTCGTAGAAATTTTGATTTAAATAAGGCTGACGCGCCAGGGCGAGAAACCGGGTTTCTACGAGTTTTTTGGTTTAGTAACAATCAATCTCCAAAGAAACCCGGTTTCTGAGTTCAGCCTGTACACTCTTCGGCTAGAAACCGGGTTTCTACGAGTTTGTTAGTTTAGTAACAATCAATCTCCAAAGAAACCCGGTTTCTGAGTTCAGCCTGCATCACTTACATCCGTTACGTTCGTTACATCCCGTACATTGCTCGTTGCGGAAATTCCTTTTATCGAGCGCGACAAATGCCTGTATTTGCAGTACCCAATACCAAGTCAGAATTCAACAACAAATCTAAATCGGTGTCGGGATTAACAGCATACAAATCGACTTTATCTCGACCCAAAAATACCCCAACCAAAGTACCGACTCCTGCGCCGCCGAGTACCTCTTCAGTGGCGATCGCCCGATCGCCCGTAACTCCCGCAATCGCCGCCGCCGCTGCTGCACCCAAAGCCGTGTTCTTAATCAGATTACCAACATTCACGCCCTTAGTCACAGTTTCTTTGCGAGTAATCACCTGCGAAGTAGCATTCAGAGGAACTCTGCTACCGTTGATGATACTTAACTCTTGCGCCACAAACTGAACGCCCTCAGCAGTCGATCGCAATTCGCCACTAATTTTCGAGCCCTCGGGTATCATAACCTTGCCATTACTTCCTGCGATATCCGCAGCCACAGTCAGCGTAATCGGAGACTTGTCATTGGGGGCGAGCAAAATTTTGCCTTTGGCGTACTCGATGGGAATAGTCACCCCGCTGGGGATTTTCACAGCAACACTCTGGCCAATATCAATCTTAGCAATGTAAGGAGAATTAATTGCTCTTGCTTGATTGGTACTGACTAATGTTTGATAGATAAAAGCAGCTACTTCCGCCCGCGTGGCTGACTGGTTTGGCTTCAGGGATTTAGGATTGGGATAGCTGACAACCAACTGTTTTTCAGTAGCAGCAGCCACACTTTTCACAGCATAACTTTGAATTTCACCCGCATCATTATAGTAGCTGAGAACATCTTGAAAATTGCAAGCAGGCTCATAACCCAGCCCGTTATTTAAAGCCACTACAACTTGAACGCGAGGAATCTGCTGTGATGGCCTGAAAACATTGCCGGGGTAGCCAGACATCCATCCCATTTCATAAGCTTCGGCGATCGCCCCCCGCGCCCAAAAATTAGACGGAACATCGACAAAACCTATAGCAGCGCGAGTTTTCGCCTTTTTCACAGAACGGATCATTGCCGCGAATTCCGCCCGCGTTACCAGTGCATCCGGGCGGAAAGTGCGATCGGGAAAACCTTTAATAATGCCTCTTTCTGACAAATCTTGAATAAAGTCTTTCGCCCAATAGTTATTACTAACATCCGAAAAAGCTGTTTCAGCAATAGCAGGCGCAGGAGTCAGCATCGGCGCTGCGGTTCCGGCAACGGTTGCCAATGTTAATATAACAGATGTGCCGAATTTAATGCGTTGAGATACAGACATTTTTGATTCTCCAATTTACACAAGTTTTTTATTGAGAAAAAAGCAAGCCTTTATCCGGCTATTTATCGTTGATTGATTCTTGCCTAGCTTGCTCTTGTGCTCAGTGATGTCATCATTATTAAATGCTTTTATTTGTGGCGAGGGGAAGATACGGTCTTTTAAAATAAATATTTTTATGCTGGTTGGTCGATTTTAAAATGCTTAAATTCCTTAAAATCCTTATGTTGCTTATCTTCCTTATCTACCTGGAACTTATAAAGGTACGTAAAAGGTATGTAGTTGCGCTTCAGCGCTCTTTTGGGATATCGGAAAGAGCGCTGAAGCGCAACAACGTACCTAGAGCAAGGTATGTAGTTGCGCTTCAGCGCTCTTTTGGGATATCGGAAAGAGCGCTAAAGCGCAACAACGTACCTAGAGCAAGGTATGTAGTTGCGCTTCAGCGCTCTTTTGGGATATCGGAAAGAGCGCTGAAGCGCAACAACGTACCTAGATTAATGACTAATTGAAAAGAGCGCTAAAGCGCAACAACGTACCTAGACTAATAACTAATGACTAATAGCGAGTAGCGGTTCCCAACTTGTCACATCTTCAAATAAACATTGATAACCGACTTCATTGGGATGGAGACCATCCGAAGTCAGACAAGAACGCCACCAAATATTACCGCGATCGATCCATTTATCAAAAATATCTAAATAGGGAATTCCCCGTTCCAAACAAGCTAACTTTGTGGCTTCTTTATAGCGATATTGGTCAGCGTGATTGTAGTACAAACAATCTTGAAAAGGCATTTTGCTTTCATCCACCGGCACCATCCCGACAAATATCACCGGACAAAGTTGTTGCGATAAATTTAACAAATTATCCAAAACAGTTTTAAAATGTTCAAAATCAGTATAACTGCGCCCAGTCGGCGATTGCACTCTCGCCGTATCGTTGAGGCCTACCGACAGTATGATGGCATCCGGGACGCGGTTTCTGAGCTCGCCCCGGTGCCGAAACTCGTTTTCGAGGCGCTGGGCGACTTGATACGTGCGATCGCCCCGAACGCCCAAATTGTATAAAACGTGTCCTGCACTCTCCGTTAACATCCACTGTCGCCGCAATCTTTCCACCCAACCCCCGCCTACACCGTCGCCGAAACCGTAGATTAAACTGTCGCCGAAAGCAACCAATTTGAGGGGATGAGAATTTACCTGATGCAAGTGACCAAAGGAATAGGCTGTTGTTGCCTGCATAAGCAATGATACTCAGTTAGTAATTTTGAATCTTCGCATACTAGACTAGAATGTAACATTAGATAAAGTAGGTAATCTCATGGTTAAGCGTCCAACCTTCGATTCAACTCAGCTAACCCGTCGGGCAGAAGAGTTGATCGGTGCTGCATCCAATCGCTATCGGATTACGGTGCAAGTGGCGAACCGCGCCAAACGCCGTCGCTATGAAGATTTTGACAATATGGACGACCATCAAATGATGAAACCTGTGATGCGGGCGATATTTGAGATGTCGGACGAACTCACTCAGCCGGAAATTATCGGGGATATCTAGACTTGGGGAGTTTTGAGTTTTGAGTGGTGAATTTCAACAATTTTTGTTAATTCAAAACTCAAAACTTTCTTCAACCAGACTGGCGCGACTGGCAGAAAAATCCGGTTTATTTTTAGCTTTCAAACGAGTGCTAGCCGGAGACCAAGTTACATCTATATACGCAAGCAAGTTACATCTATATACGCAAGCGAGCGGGACGCTCGCACTGCGAAGAAACGCTTTTTACCAAATCGGGATGCTCCCAACCGGGTTGATTTTCGTAAATCCTAAGATGAGAGATTAGGATATAGGCTGGTAGGTGAGTTTAGGAAATTATTCTATTTTTGAATTGAAATTATTGTCAAAACCGTGAAAAAGAAATTCAAGCTGGGCTTCAGTTTTCTGTTAGTTACTTTGAGTGTGGCGATTTTTACGCTTTTGAGTGGCGTATTGGAATCGGGCGAACTGAGTGTGTCGGCTTTGGAACCTTCGCTGCTGCGTGGTTCTGGGTCTAGAGGACTGGTTGCTCAACAATCGGCGCCACAGCAATTGAGGGCGCAGGATGCGTGGAAATTGGTGTATGAAAAAGTGCCGGATTTGCCGATCGAGAATAACTACATTTCTAAGGAAACCGGCAAAGTAGATCCCAACAATACTTTAGTCGGGCGCTTGATTAGATATCATGTGTTTGTTAAAGGACGGCCGCCGAATTACCGTTTTGATTGGAAGTTGAGTTTAGCTGACTATCTGGGGGCGACTCCCGATTATTTGGTGGAAGGCGTGTATCCGGGAAAAGATGTTTTGCGAGAAAATCCGATGGAACGCGATCGCGCTGCTATTCAAAGTTTAAATAGAAAACAGCGGGATGCTTTGGTTCAAGCTTTGGTTGATGTTTTTACCGAGAATTCGGGGCCATCGCGCACACCGGCGGCGGGCGAAACACCAAAAGGGCGATCGACTTCCCCGGAAATACCCCAGCCACAGCCGGGAGATGCAAAGTTGCTGACACCGTAAGCTTGAAGGAGGCCTAGAAACCGGGTTTTTGGCTAATCTGCCTGGTGTAACGCGTCTTTTCGGCATAAACAGATTGGTTCGTAGTGCGGACTTCAGTCCGCAGCGGGAGTGCGGACTGAAGTCCGCACTACGAACCGTTGTTGTTATCGTAATCGACTGGACATGATATAAGCCATAAAATCACCTAATCAATCTAAAATCCAAAATCCAAAATCTAAAATCGCCAGATGGAACGTGTAATTAAGACTGGTGCGGGCTGGCGTTTGGGATGGAACCCAAACGCAGAAGAGTTTCAGGGTTTGGTGGCTGGGGAAGGTTGGGCGATCGAACTCACCGAAGCCGAGTTAAACGATTTTTGCCGGTTGTTGGGACAATTAGCCGCCACAATGAGTCAAATGGCCTCTGAGTTAATGGACGAGGAAAAAATCGCCATTGAAGCCGAAAGCGACTTGTTGTGGGTGCAGTTAGAAGGCTATCCCGAAGCTTACAGCGTGCAGTTGATCTTGAATGCTGGTAGGAGGTGCGAGGGTTTTTGGCCGGCGGCTGCGGTTCCGAGTTTGGTGCAGGCAACCAAAGTTTTAAAAGTTTTTTGACTTTTTCTGAGATTCTATGCTAAGCTGTTAAAGCTGTCGGGGCGTAGCGCAGCTTGGTAGCGCACTACTTTGGGGTAGTAGGGGTCGTGGGTTCAAATCCCGCCGCTCCGATTGTGATAAAGATCGTGATAAAACCTTCTCAAACGAGAAGGTTTTGTTGTTTTTAGCAGTGACTCTTGGTATTGCTGAGTTCGTGACAGTGGAGTACAAAACGTCATCCTCTGGATCCTCTTTTAGGCAAAACCAGGAAATTTCTCACTCAAACTTTGAGAGAAATAATACTGACACCAAAATTCTGCTACTTCTAACAACATCGGTACAGATTTAGGAGTTATACCTGAACCATACTCCGGGGCATAACTTTCTACGTATTCTTTAGCTAGTTTATAGATCCAATAAGGAAAATCGTTGTCTGTGAAACAACGCAGTGCATAGTCTAATTTTAGTAAATTTCCACTGCGGACAAAATGTACTGTTCCCCAGGCAACATTACGACGATCGTCTCCTTGTAGGCTATTAATTGTTCTCAATAACTTACGGATAGATTGCTCGCCTTCATTACTAGGATTTTCTAGGTAAATTTCCATTTGGGCGATTCCTTCAGCTATTACCTGTTTGTGCTGTTCCCATTCTTCCTCGGTATAGTGTTCGGGACAAGTAGCTTGATTCATCTCGTGTTGTACTCGCTGAGAAATGTACAGCGCAAATTTTTCGGCCGCAACTCGATCGGTACACAAACTTTTGATACTTGTCAGTCTGGTTATGGATATAGCAAATCGAGTTTTTTCAAGTTCCTTGGCTGTTTGAACCCATTTCTTGATTTTAGTGGCAATAGGAGTTAGTGAACTTTTTGGTTTCATTTTAATTGATAGAATGCACAAGTTTTGTCGTAGGTTTTTTTAGATTGTACACAAACCTATGTCATAGATGGCGATCGCCATTTCGGTTATTTTCCGGGAATTTTGCTGTGACTCGGGCGATCGTAGTGTCGGAATGTGCTGTTAAATGTTGTCGAATGCCATCTCGTCAATTATTCCATTGTTTTTGTCATAACTCCTCCTCAATCTCCACATCTACCGCTTCTAACTCAGCTTCCAACTGCTCAAAAGTCGGCAAACTCCCCTGTAACTGTTCCGGTAAAGTCTCCCGCAATTGATAAGTCGAAACCCCGATCGCCTTATTCATGTCTCGCAAAGAATATTCCACAATCTTCTGCTTTTTATTCTTGCATAAAATCATCCCAATAGTCGGCATATCGTCCCGGTGTTTGAGTAAATCATCCACAGCCGAAACGTAAAAACTCATCTTTCCCGAAAATTCCGGCTTAAACGCTTCCACTTTCAAGTCAATTACCACAAAACAACGCAAACGTAAATGATAAAATAATAAATCAATATAAAAATCTTCCCCTTCAACCTCCAGGTGATACTGACTCCCGACAAAAGCAAACCCTACCCCCAACTCCAGCAAAAAATCGCGGATACGTTCAATCAAAGCCTGCTCTAAATCGCGCTCTTTTGCTGCTTTACCTAAACTGAGAAACTCAAAATTATAAGGGTCTTTAAATAACTGTTGAGCCAGTTCTGATTGAGGATTTGGCAGAGTGCGAGAGAAATTAGTATCAGCTTTCCCTTGCCGCCGGTATAGTCTACTTTCTATCTGATGAACTAACACATTTCGACTCCATCCTTGCTCGATAGTTTGGCGAATGTACCACTCGCGCTCAACCCCATCTTTCACACTATCCAAAATGCGGATATTATGGCCCCAAGGAATTTGTGCAACAACCTGCTGCACAAATTCAAAATCTGGGTAAGTTTCCGCAAAACTCCTCATATATTTCAGATTGCGAGATGAAAAACCCTTCATCTCAGGAAAAGCTTTTTGCAAGTCAGCAGCCAAAGTGTCTATAACTTTAGTACCCCATCCTTGCTGCTGTTGCCGATTTAAAATATCCTGTCCAATTTGCCAATAAAGCAACACTAATTCTCGGTTAACAGAAACTGCTGCCCGTACTTGAGCATTGCGGATGCGTTCTTTCAGTTCCCGCAGGAAAATATTATAATCTTCTGGAATTGATAAACTATCCACCATAGCTTAACCCCCACATATTTTCTTGAATCAGCGTGGTTTTATAGTCAGGATAGGAAATATAAAACTACGAAAAGTATAGCCGATCAATGTATGTAGTTGCGCTTCAGCGCTCTTTGCTAATCTTATAAAGAGCGCTGAAGCGCAACTACGTACCTAAGTTGTCCTAAATATTTTCAATCTTGAGCAATAATTAAACAATCACTGCCAACTTTCGACAGAAAATCAGGAAATGCTGCTGTGGGGCTGCTATCTTTGTTTACAACTCTGCGGAGTGTATAGCCTTTTTCAGGAGCTCTGCCGAAAAACGAGTTTCTGCGATCCCAGATATCCCCATTGGGAGTGTTCGGATCGCGATCGATCAAAAAATCCATAATCCACGGCGGTACAGACAATCCAAACGCGATCGGCGTGATGTGCCCGTGCTGCAAAGTTGCATCCGAGAAGCGGAATAAGTAGCTGAAGCGAGAAAATTTGACGGCATAAAGTAACATCCGTCCCGCCATTGATGAATGAAATGTCCAGACAACTGGTTCATAAATCCGCAGCAATAATGTTCGTTGGCCAGGATTCCATTCTGAATTGTACATCGTCAGACAATAGTCTGGCAAAATATTCCCGTCCATAAAGAAGATACCTTGCAGGGCTTCTGGAAACTCCGGTGGATGTTCTGCTTTCATCCAGGTTGCGATGTCTTTTAGTTTCTTTGTTTCAATTAACATGGTATTATTTAACCTCTAAAAAATTGTGATTTAGTCTCTGGTTATATACCCCCTTGAGTTCGTTGTGTAACAGGCATCTTGCGTGTTTTTTAAGGGCGGGCGGGACGCCCACTTTACAAGCAATTTGATGTGTTGTGGAACAGGCATCTTGCGTGTTTTTTAAGGGCGGGCGGGACGCCCACTCCACAAGCAATTTGATGTGTTGTGGAACAGGCATCTTGCCTGTTACGATCGCCGAACTTTACCAACGGTACTAATGACATCCACCAGCATCTTCAGTGCGATATCTTTAGCTGGGCAAATCCGTCCCGCACTCCGATCGCCCACCGAATGAAAACCCATATGATAAGGGCACAAATTCTCGCGCTTAGCGTTGAATTCGTACACCGTAGAACCCCAGAAACTCGCGTCTAGATGCCCCAAACTGAGCGGTATCAGTACCTTGGTTCCGGCGGGAAAAGTGCGCTGTCTGCCCCCTACCGTGGCGGTAAATGGCTCTGTCGCGACTCGGTGGGTGGCGCTGACGGGAGCCCAGAGGCGCCCGCATTCCAACAGGAAAAGCTCGATCGACTGGCGATCGTCCAAATCGAGATCGTCCCAAAACTCCGTCGGATTAATTTGAGCCGTCTGTGTTCCTTTATACGCCGGGAGAGGGCGGTATCCCATAGCCGTGTAGCCTAGGTGCAGGGGGCCTTGCAGTCCCGCTATCCCCATAATTGCTGTCATCAGCTTTGCCAATTCCCGCCTAGTCATTCCGTTGTTTTCCGAGCTCACCTCGAAGTCGGCTAGGGCGGGAGAATTTTCGTAGATAGTCGCCGCGCGCTCGATTAAAGCCGACAAATCCCCGTGTCCAAACAGGTTCAGGCTTTGCAGCAGGCTGCCCGCGACGGCGAAGTAGTGCGCGGGGCTTTGGCGGATGTAATGTAAATCGGTGAGAAGTTCGATCGCAGACTTGTCATCTGGGTTAATCCCAAAAATTACGTAGTGCAGGTATGGAACTAAAAATCCCATCCAACCGCGCCTGACATCGGTAAAAAATGTTCCCCCCGCACCGTGCGGCATCTCGGTATAATCTGATGCTAGGCGATCGAGCAACCGCCTGCTGATTTCGTCTTCTTGGCGATCGGTTGTGGCGCTGTTGAAAAGATACTTTTGCATACAGCTTCGGAATGCTGCGTGGTTGCTGCTACCGTCTGGTTCGCGATCGGACAAAGACAGCAGAAAAAGGTTCCTACCGCCGACATCTTGGTTGGGGGAGAGATCGGCATCAAGCACAGAAGTACCCAGCCGCCATCCGCGCGCCTGAGGCGATGTGAGTGCTTCTTCCAGTGTTGCAAATTCTCCCATCACGACTTGTCCCGCGCAGCAAAAATTAGCCCCGAAAGCCAGCCGTTTTATTGGCAAATAGGTGGGTTCGTTGGCAATTAAACCTTCTATAAGACTGATTATCGGCAGGAACGTTTTGCTGAGGCTTTCTGTCGGATTTTCCAAAGTCCAAGTCTGAAACTCATGCAGTGCCGGGTTCATAAATGATGAGAAGACACCTTCTAAATTTAGGTTCGTCATAATTAAGATACTTTTTGCTAAAAGTTGCTAAACTTTAAAATCAATTGTCTTTGATTGATTAGTACGAGCGGCATCGATCGATAGTTAACTTAATATTTATGCCGTTTGCCCTTGGGTAAAACCGGAAGATTTCTCTAAACATTAAGAAACAGATATATAGTTATACCAATTTTACATCAAGTTAGATATAGCCTTTCTCAAAAAAGTGAGGTATGCCCGCTAGTCTTATGCCCTATGCCCACGGAGGCCTATGCCCCATGCCCATGAGTACCTGATATGAGAGCTTGAAAGGCTATAGAATAAAGATACTGTTGAGAGGTCATGAGTTATGGCACACTGATTCTGGCGATCGCAGAAAGTGCACAGAGCAAGCGAGCAACAACTAAAAAACAGTCGCACCGCTCAAGGGAGAAGTATTTCTGACACTTGTGGAATTGCATGAACGACTGAATCTTGTTCTGCAACAAATCACACCTGAATAAATTTGTTCGCTATCTTCTTACAATTTCATTTTTGAATCTTTATTCGAGGCAGCTTCATATTAAATTGCTATCAAACATCTCTTTCAAACTTGATAGATCGAAAATTTTTGTGCCTTTATAGTCAAAATATTTTCCTTCTCGATCGACTAAAACTGTTTTAATTTTAAGCTGCTTAGCCCCTTCGATATCGTCTTCGATTGAGTCACCAACCATTAACACTTGTGATGGTTCTATATTTAAATCATCTATAACAAATTTAAAAACTTTAGAGCTAGGTTTGCCAAAACCAATTTCTTCACTAATATAGATTTTGTTAATATATTCCTCTAATTTTAATGCCTTGATTTTGTCCCTTTGTCCGTCGGAAGGTCCATTTGTAAGAATAGCGGTATTAATTTCTTTTTTTCGTAAATCTTTTAGCGATGGAATAACATCATCAAATAATGTTATTCCGTGATTTGCCTCTTTCATATAAATATCATTTAGTGCTGAAGAAAACGCTAAACGATTTTCGCGTTCGCCTGGTATAACATCAGCATAGCGACGCAACCTATACTCGTCCCTAGAAATAATTCCCTTAACAAACTGTCGGAACAAGGTAGGCTCTATCAAGCTATAACTATTCCAAAATTGATTAACATCTATGCCAGATGATTCAAGAACTCGATTAACAAGACTGATTGCATTTTTTTTAGCTTTCTGATAATCACAAAGTGTATCATCTAGATCGAAAATGACATATTTTATTCTATGCAACTTCATGTAAAATTGGTATTTTTTATATCGATCTGTTTAAAGTCTAAAATCCCAAATAAAATGACGCCCGCGAAAGTTTCCTAGCAGTACAAAAGCACTTTATCGGAAACCCGCGGGCGTCAAAATCAAACAAACTTAAATCTTAGAACAGACCAAGCGTGAAAGATTTGTCGATCGGGAAAATAGCACCAATACCCAACCACAGAGTTACCGCAGTTCCAAAAAGGAAGACTGTAGTAGCAACAGGGCGGCGGAACGGATTTTGGAACTTGTTAACATTCTCGATGAACGGAATCAAAATCAAGCCAACTGGAACACCGGCCATGCAAGCAATACCCAACAATTTGTTAGGCAAAACGCGCAGGAGTTGGAACACAGGCCACAAATACCATTCCGGAAGAATTTCTAGCGGAGTAGCAAAAGGATTGGCAGGTTCGCCAATCATAGCCGGGTCTAGTACAGCCAAGCCGACGCACAGAGAAATCGTTCCCATGATCACAATTGGGAAAACGTAGAGCAAGTCATTGGGCCAAGCTGGTTCGCCGTAATAGTTGTGACCCATGCCCTTAGCGAGCTTAGCGCGTAGCTCTGGATCGCTCAAATCTGGTTTTTTGATAATAGACATAGTGAGAGTGTTCTCCTTTTAGTTTTGCCCGGGCCTGGCATTCCGCTGTATTCGTTAGTCCGAATCAGCGGGGCGATCGCACGAAGTATTGACCGTAATAAATATCTTGACATCCTCACCGCCGTAAAACGGACGGTGATTCCTAAACCTCACGATTTAGGTTTCTGCTTCATCGCAACTGCCTCCACCCTAGGCGCGAGTTTATGGCCTTACGTTCGCTCCACAGACTATCCCCGCAAGCCTTGCGGTTCTTGTGTGTCGAAATCCAAAAAAGGAGTTCTCATTTTTTTGGTTGATTCTAGGGGTGGACTGTCCATTGCCCTATCCTCTTTTCCCGGTCTACCGATTTGTCTGCGCCACCAGTTTTACTGGACTTCGCTCGTTAGGCTGTCTGAATCCATCGTCTCGGGTGGGTCAAGGACCACCTTAATTATACTGAAAGATTTGTAAAGCCGTCCTGGAAGGACGGGGTTTCAAACCCAATTTTCTGATGAGAGATGAATTCTGAATTTTCAACCCAAAATTCCGCAGGGGGGCAAAAAAAAATACCGCCCCAGCAACTCAAAATTTACAACGGGCCAGAAATGCCTTGCTTGCGAATCATCAAGAAGTGAGCCAGCATGAAGACGATAATCAGCCAAGGCAACACAAAAGTGTGCAAGCTGTAGTAACGAGTCAAAGTGCCTTGACCGACGCTGACACCGCCGCGAAGCAGTTCTACCAGTGTAGAACCGACAAAGGGAATGGCTTCTGGTACGCCGGAAACGATTTTAACTGCCCAGTAACCGATTTGATCCCAAGGCAGAGAGTAGCCGGTCACGCCGAAAGAAACAGTGAGAACCGCCAAGATTACTCCTGTCACCCAGGTTAATTCGCGGGGCTTTTTGAAGCCGCCGGTCAGGTAAACCCGGAAGGTGTGCAAAATCATCATCAGTACCATCATGCTGGCAGACCAGCGGTGGATTGAGCGGATCAGCCAGCCGAAGTTGACTTCATTCATCAGATATTGCACTGAAGAAAAAGCTTCTGCTACCGTGGGACGGTAATAGAAAGTCATGGCGAAGCCGGTGGCAAACTGGATTAGAAAACAAACTAGAGTAATGCCGCCCAAGCAATAGAAGATGTTGACGTGGGGAGGTACATACTTTGTAGTGATGTCGTCTGCGATCGCCTGAATTTCCAGGCGTTCATCAAACCACTGGAAGGTTTTTGAGTCGGTGATTTGTTTAGAAAACATGGAGCCAGAATTCCTAAAAGAATATTGCTGTGGTTGAGGTTCATTCTCAGCAGCCACAAGGTTTTTTTGTCGCCCCGCGCCGAGCAGTTGGCTTTTACTAGCAAATGCCTGAGGCTATTTTTAAATTTGGAGCTCATGAAAGGAAATCTCTTGTGCGATCGCCCGCGAGCACTGGGAAACCAAGCTAGAGCTGAGCCCTACTCGCTGGCGTTGCGCGATCGAATTCCAGACTGTGATAAAAAATGTAACATAATTGCTGTACAAATTTCACGGAGCGATGCTTTTGCCTTCGTCTCAAATAGCATTTTCTGCCAGCTCAACATCCGCCCCAAGCTCGCATACAGCCAAGAACCCAGCCCAGGAGCAAAGTCCGAGTCCGCCAGAGGGTGGCTGGGAGGTAAAATTTAATATTCATGATAAAACTTCACTAATTTTGCGATTAAATGTTACAATTAACTAATTTTTTGTTCGCGGCTGGGCAATGATGAATCCTGAATGTCTCCGGGACAGTTGACTGCACAAAAGCTTAAAAGCTTACAAACTTAAAATACAGGAAATGCCATACTTGCCTATCTTTGAGACAAAAAAATCATGCAGAGACGAGTTTTCCAGACAGCAATTATCTTCTTCCTCCAAGTCGTCCTGGTTCTAGGCGCATGGGCTCTTCCGGCGGCGGCGCTAACTCCAGAACAGCAGTTGTTGAGCGAAGCTTGGCGCATTGTCAATCGTTCCTATGTGGATGACACCTTCAACTCGAAAAACTGGTGGTCGATTCGCGAAAAAGCCGTCAAGGAACCGCTCAACGACAGACAGCAGACTTACACGGCGATTCAAGGGATGCTGGCAAATCTTGACGACCCTTTTACTCGACTGCTCAAACCGGAACAGTACCGCAGTTTGCAGGTCAACACTTCGGGAGAATTGACGGGAGTTGGGCTACAAATTGCGATCGACCCCGAGACAAATACTCTGACAGTGGTGGCTCCTTTGGCGGGCTCGCCGGCGGATAAAGCCGGCATTCAACCGCTCGATCGCATTTTGAAAATTGACGGCACTCCTACCTCAGAATTGAGCCTGGACGAAGCAGCAACTCGAATGCGGGGCCGCATCGGCACTCCTGTTACTTTGACCTTGGGACGCGAAGGAAGGGAGGTTCCTGAAGACATTGAGCTGGTGCGCGATCGCATTGCTCTCAATCCGGTTTATGCCGAATTGCAGTCCGGGCCGGACAATTTACCGCTGGGCTACATTCGCCTGAGTCAATTCAGCGCTAACGCCACCGAAGAAGTCGCCCATGCGATCGATCGTTTGGAAAAACAAGGCGCTGCCTCCTACATTCTCGATTTGCGGAACAACCCGGGCGGGCTGTTGCAAGCGGGGATTGAAATTGCGCGCCTGTGGATCGATTCTGGGACGATCGTCTACACAGTCAACAGACAAGGCATTCTCGGCAGTTTTGAGGCTTCTGGACAAGCCTTAACTGGCGATCCGCTGATTGTTTTGGTGAACAAGGGAACGGCCAGTGCTAGCGAAATTTTGGCGGGTGCGCTGCAAGATAACGGCAGAGCTCAACTGGTGGGCGAAAAGACTTTCGGGAAAGGACTGATTCAGTCGCTGTTTGATTTGTCCGACGGTTCCGGGTTGGCTGTAACTGTTGCTAAGTACGAGACACCGAACCACACGGATATTAACAAATTGGGGATTTCGCCCGATCGCGCAGTGCCGCTAGAACCGATTGCGCGCGATCGAATTGGCACTGAAGACGACTTACAATATCAAGCTGCACTGCAACTACTAAAAGAGAAAACCGCGATCGCAAAGACGGCGGTTGAAACCGCGCCCAGACAAACAATGTCCGCCTCTGCCGACGGAAGACAATAAAGTAATTTCAACCACCCTTTCTTCAACCCGCACTCCTGCGGGTTTTGTTTGTACAGGCGCGAATTCCATTCGCCCCCTCTTGTTTCTTGAACCCGCATTCCTGGGGTTTTGTTTGTATAGGCGCGAATTCCCTTCGTCCACTCTTCTGTCTGCGCGGTGCACATCCTACAACAATCTTCAGATTAAGGTTGCTGTCTGACAATTTAAGGTTGCAGCGTAGATTCCTCAGAATCGGGTGCTTCGGGTTCCTGCAAAATCACCGGACGTTGCTGAGGATCGGCTCGATTGCTTTGCTCTTGCATCACAGTTTTAGCCTGACTGGGGTCAAAATAGCGGTTAAAGTCCGATCGCGACTTATCGACTCGCGCTTGAGTAAGATTCACTTCAGCTTGGATTTCGTGCAACTTTTCTTGGACTCCCCGGTAGTGGGGCCAAAGCTGAATCAAAGCAGAAGTCGCACACACTGACAGAACTACATTAACTGCTAACTTGACTCCTGTTTCGGCGGCGAGCGTTTGATGAGGGTAGGAACGCTGGCTGCTGCTGCTGCGACGAGGAGTAACCCGAGGGGGAGTTTTTACAGGACGTAGTGGGGTAACGGTAGGTTGAATCGCTTGCATAATTTTTTTTTCAAATACCTGAGACTGACTTTTTAGAGCTGACCACAGAAAATTCTGAGTTTAACGCACACCCGCCCCTGTTTGTCAGGGTGCTCGCAGCCCAAATTTTTGAGACTGGGTGACGGCTGAGGACGGAATTTCCCAATAAAAATGCCTGCCCTTGCAGTCTCGTCTTCGTGACCACAAACAATCTACTGCACGATGACAGCAATTGTCTGTAATTTCGAGATTTAACTAAGGAGGACAGGCGACGGTGCGGTTCGCTACTGGTGTCTCGAAACTACTTGTACAGTTCTGTTGACAGCCGGAAAGCCAAGATTCCGGGAATCAAAGCAATTACGAGCGCTACGTAGACTTGGG
Organism: Microcoleus sp. PH2017_08_TRC_O_A; assembly: GCF_020738665.1. Classification (NCBI taxonomy): domain Bacteria; kingdom Bacillati; phylum Cyanobacteriota; class Cyanophyceae; order Oscillatoriales; family Microcoleaceae; genus Microcoleus; species Microcoleus sp. PH2017_08_TRC_O_A. Next base: position 17,384 of record NZ_JAEQCE010000068.1, on the reverse strand, counting down.
TATCTGTTAAAGACATATGAGGAAAACTCCATTTTACGGGCACGAGCTTTCATCAATTTGAGACAAATTGGCGCTTTTGGGAATCTTTTGTTACAAATCGACAAGTAATTCGGTGCCGTTGGGGAGGAGTGGGAGAGGGGGAGAGGCGGAGAGGGGGAGAGGCGGAGATGGGGAAAATCTTTATGCTTGACTTCTCGTTCTCGGATTGAGTTCGATCGCTATAAATCCGCTAAATTCGTTAAAACCCCCTAAATTGGCCGTTTCCGAACTGCCTTGGGAGCGATCGGCCGCGACAAAGTTGCCGGACTAGGTTACGATCAGTAAACGTGACACTCATTTTAGACAGAGCCAGTGATTTGCGCTGAGCTAGTACCTAGCTAGCGATTAAATAGACAAGGTGGTACACTTGTTGACAAATCACCCTGCGCGATTCCCAAAAAACCTTGGATTGTCAGTAAAGACACTCGCTTGCGCTGGGATGTTTCGGGGAAGTTACCAGCCAAACCCACCCTGTCGGGCGATCGGTGAAATTAGCGTGTTGAGGTCGAACAATGCTTTTATCCATCAAAACAAAGTTAAAACTAAACAAGATTCAGGCAACAGTCATGAGCAAGCACGCTGGAATAGCGAGGTTTACTTATAACTGGGGATTGGCTACTTGGAGTAATCTTTACAAAGATGGATTGAAGCCCAACAAATACCTGCTCAAGAAATTCTTTAACAATCATGTAAAACCTGAGTTTACATGGATTAAAGAAGCGGGAATTTGCCAGAAGATCACTCAATATGCTTTTGACAATCTAGGGGATGCTTTCACTCGGTTCTTCTCTAAAAAAGGTGAATATCCCAAATTTAAGAAGAAGGGTCATCATGATTCCTTCACGATAGATGCAGGTGGCAAACCAATCCCGGTAGATGGTACGTCCATAAACCTACCAACCATCGGTTGGGTAAAAACCCAGGTCGGATTGCCTCACACCACCTGCAAGTCAATTACAATATCTCGAACTGCCGACAGTTGGTTTATTGCTTTTGCTTACGAACAGGAGCATGAACCAACTGTAAAGCAACACGATGCGGTGGGTGTTGACTTGGGAGTTAAAGAGTTAGCAACACTTTCAACGGGTGTTGTTTTTCCTAACCCAAAGCATTACAAAACGCATCTCAATAAGTTGCGTAGGCTGTCAAAGGAGTTATCGAGAAAGACGAAAGGCTCTAGCAATAGATTTAAGGCTAAACAAAAACTAGCGAAGCATCATGCAAAAATAGCAAACCTCAGAAAAAATACTCTTCATCAAATCACTACTTACTTAGGCAAAAACCACGCAACGATAGTAGTAGAAGATTTAAATGTTTCGGGGATGCTAGCCAATCACAAACTAGCTCAAGTCATCGCTGATTGTAGATTCTATGAATTCAAACGTCAACTGGAATACAAAGCTAAAAAGTTTGGCTGTGAAATAATCATTGCTGACCGCTGGTTTCCTTCGAGCAAGACTTGTTCAAACTGCGGACATATTCAAGATATGCCACGGGCAGAAAGGACTTACAACTGTGGAAATTAATTTATCGCGCTTGGCTAAAACGTGAAAGCTTACCGAGGGATAACCGCTCCCATGCTCCCGATGAAGTAAGAAGCAAATGTCTAGACTTGTCTAGGATTTGTATAGCAGCTCGACCCTTGCAAATCGTTAGGTGTACAAAATAATTAATGCTAGATCAATTTCTCGAGGCTTCACCCAATTTGGGAGTTGACACCTTTTTATTATTGTTGGTTTTGGTAGCTTTGGAGGCGGTGCTTTCGGCTGACAACGCGATCGCCCTGGCATCTATTTCCAAAGGTTTAGAAGAACCCAAGCTACAGCAACAAGCTCTCAACATCGGTTTGATAATTGCTTTTGTACTGCGAATAGCACTAATTTTAACGGCGACTTGGGTGATCCAGTTCTGGCAGTTTGAACTGCTGGGAGCCCTGTATCTGCTGTGGCTAGTTTTCCAGCACTTTGCGTCAGAGGCTGACTCTGATGGAGAACATCACGGCCCCAGATTTGCGTCTCTGTGGAAAGCAATTCCAGTAATTGCTCTGACGGATTTAGCTTTTTCTTTGGATAGCGTTACAACTGCGATCGCGATTTCTGACCAAACTTGGCTGGTGTTGACTGGCGCGACAATTGGCATCATAACCCTGCGATTTATGGCAGGCTTGTTCATCCGCTGGCTCGATGAGTTCGTACACCTTGAAGATGCTGGCTACATTACAGTCGGTTTCGTGGGAATGCGATTGCTGGTGAAAGTAATTAATGAGAGTTTAGTACCTCCCCAGTGGCTGGTAGTTTCTTCTATCGCCTTAATGTTTGTCTGGGGATTTTCTAAGCGCACTCCCGAGGCATTAGAAACTGTAGAATCTCTTGCAGAATCCGCAGAAGTTGCTGTCAATCTACCGGATGCAGAAGTTAAAGTCCCGGAAGCGCAAGCACAGAAGTCCGAAATTTAACATACTTTCATCTGGGTGCAAGTCGCTTAAATCTATTAAATGAAAAAGATTGAAGGCAGATTTCAGCTTGCAATTGCCTCACATCCCCGGACAAAAGTCACGGGGTTTTTAGGCTTTTATTTTGTAACACTAAGAGTGGAAATGTTTTATTGTGAATCTGAGACGTGTGCGGGCCGTGAAACATCAACTGCTTATGTCAACAATCGATAGAATCGCTTAGACAAAGTTGTCATAGAATCAAGCTTTTCTGGAGCGCCACCAGGCAAAATACTATAAAAAAGTGTTCCTCGATCGCCCTGGGTCAGCATAGCATAATCGTGAGCGCATAAAGCAATCTCTATCGTCTGGAACCGAACGATCGCAGACATTACTCGATCGACCTAATGGAAGTAGAATTAGCCCTATAGGAAGTTAGCTATCTGCGATCGGACGTGGCGATGGTTACGTTGGCGAGATAGCGAGGGGTAGAGGAAGTGGTTCAGGTGCTGTCTGGGGAGGTGGCGGATGTGGAGAGATTTGTTGGGTAAAGTGCGATCGCGCCAAAGCTGCTGTCTCAATGTCGATCGCCACTATTTTACCGCGATCAGCTGTATCGACTTGAGGCAGGACTTGAGATTGATAAATCCGATCGCCCGCTACAGCAAATTCTTGTTTGCTGTAGCGGGGTTGTCGGGCTATCGTCGTTTTATCTCATTTCAACGATTGCTCTTTAATTTTAACCTGGGCGATCGATCTTCTTAACGAAATGGAGTGACGGGTGCAGACACATGATGAATGTCGTCGAGCGAGCTTGCTGCGAAAAAAGGGCGGTAATTGGGGGAATGGGTGTTTATTTATTGGGTCGTTTTCTATAATGTGCTTTGACCTGCGAACCATTTCTGTCATGCGCTTTAACAAATACATAATCAGTTTTATTCTCTATTTTTTCATATTCTTCGGGTGTAATAGTGGCATTTTCAATATCTCTTTGCAATTCGGATATTGAATTTTGTAGGCTGTTTATATTAGCCTGCTTTTCTTGGACAGATTCCATTAGATTTTGAATGTTTTTTTTCAAATCAGCTATGTCAGCATCACGGTTTGATATTTCTCTATACAAATCAGACATATTTGTTGTAAGATTATAAATCTCTGTTATACGTCTGTTTGTCTCATTTGTATTTTCTTTTTTGGTTCTAAGTAAATTGTTAAACTCTTTGGATAAAAGAGCTATCCGAGATTGCAACTCCTTAATAATTGCTCGCTCGTTACCATCAGCTATAGATACATCATCACCTAAAACTAGCTTGGCTGATAAAACCTTGATTAATTCCTCTATTTTATAAGCAAGACGAAGACGATAAGGGCTAATTTGATTAGAATTTTGTCCTATCTCCGCAGCTAATTTGGTGATTGCTTCTGAAAGAATGATTGGCGACGGTTGCCTGGTTCTCGTAAAAAGAACCAGATTACTTACAATTTTCTGAAGCTGCTCATAATCTTTTTCAGCCTGACTAGCTAAAATAACACGAGCAGCATCTTGTATTCCCGTTAGTATCTGATAGTTTCGAGGTCTTCGAGGCTCTAGTTCTTGTAGAAGTTCACTTCTTTTATATTCCAATGCCTCAAGTGTTCTTGCAATTCTTTCATGATTTGCAAAAGGATCTGCACCAAGACGTTGCAAAATACCCTCATATAACCATGCTTGAGACTCTAAGTTATTCAGTTTTGGAACTTGTTGCTTGTTGTCAAGCTGGGGAACTACATCTGTTCTTTGGAATTGCTGTTGTAGTGTATTAACCCTTGCTGAAATAGTACCTTTGAAACAAGCAAGCATTAAATCTAGAGCTTGACCAAAGGGAAAAGAGTAATCAGCCAACCAACCAAACAATAACCAAAACAATATAGTACATATCAAAAATGAAACTACTTTAATGTAGTTTAAAAGCCTTCTAAAAAAGTTTTTATTTGGCTCTAAGTCTATGTTTTGAAGGTCAAGAAAAAGCTTGTCAACGAAAAAATTGGTTTCCTATTTGTTGCCCAATTACTGTTCCGGGATTATTGTCAACATTAACGTTTACGCCTGATTCATTATTCTGAGACACATGGGAGGTACTTTGTATCTGTTGATACTGAGTTACCAGTTTTTCTAGATCTTGTTGAAACTTCTTGTCACACTCGGCTTCACTTAGAATCGCAGCTTCTAAAAGTTTTGGTTCAGAACCCTTGATCTGGAGTTTGTCTTGAAATCGTTTTTCTAAGAAATCTAGAACATTTGCTCCAGCCTTCTCCAAAGCCCCGCCGGAAACCTTATCACTTAGCCAAAGTACAATATTTGCTGCTTGTAAAGCTAGTACAGATAATTCCATGTTGGTAATGATTTTGTTAATTAGGAATTTATTCAGATACCGGATTATACCAAATAGACAGAAAAATTACAAATAATTTACTGGATGTCAGTATACCGATCGCCATTTCTACACAAATCGATCGCACAACCGCTATCCTGTAACAGTAGCTCAGTCTTTGGAAAAGGCGATCACCCATAACAACAGAACAACAGCAACCCAAAAATAGAACCACTGTTTCCCCCCAAAACATTCCCTAAAAATCCATCACAACAAACCGCGATAGCGAATAAAAATCAACACCACCGCCCACGAACCCAAAGCAACCTTGATCGCCACCAAAATATTCAGTAAAGGCACTACACCACCACTCACCAAAGCCCCAAACTGTCCGTGCGGCAACTCGTACCCACACAAAGTGATCGCAGACAACACCACAAAAACCAATACCGAAATCTTCTCCCAAGTCGCCGCGTGCGATCGCTCATAAATCCGCTGCATCCACTCGGATGACGAAGTAATCGCCACCAAACCGATCGCAGTTCCCCCCGCGACACCCGCCGCAAAACCGCCTCCCGGAGTCAAATGTCCCCGCAGCGACAATTCAATACTCACCAAAGCCGCAATAGTCGCTCCCAAACGGGCTAACACAATTGAAGGTTGATCGGTAAACTGATAAATTGTGCAGGATGGTCTTTCCGTGGCTAACAGAAAATTAGCGCCCATAATGGCGATCGTAAATACCACTACTTCAAAAATCGTGTCATAAAGGCGATTGCGGAAAATAATCGCCGATACTGCATTCGGAATCCCGCTATCTTTGACAATCAATTCTACGATCGCCAAACCTGATAAACCTGATGTTGGATTGGCAAAAAATAGCATTTTAATGTAAAGCACTATCCCCGCCGCAATGTAAACCCATTTCATTGATAATCCTCCGCTAAATCCGTAGCATTTTTGTAAGTCAGACTGGTATTTACTGATGAAATTTCGACCTGCATGATGTCATAAAGCCGTTGGATTCTAGTCACAGTTTGATAATGTTTGGTTTCGGGATCGCTATCTAACACAGGCACACAAGTTGCATGAATTTCTTTCTCCATCAAGGCGCGATGTAAACCCTCCAGACTGGTGAAAGGTACTACCTCAATGCGGAGATAATACTTGCTAAAAATCCGCCGAAAATCCTTCATCAATGAGTTAAAATCGCGGGGACTTTCTACTGTCAACTCTACCTTCAAAACATCACCATCCGACTCGACTTTCTCCTCTTCCAACACGCCCAAACGCATCACCAAGGACGATCGCACCGCCACCGCATACAGAGTTATTGCCAACATCGTACCCATCAAGGCTTCCGTCAATGCCACATCCGCCGCCCCAAACACTGAATATACCAATGCTGCGATCGCGCCTAATATGCCGCGAATGACTAGGGCATGGTAGGGATTAGCCTGAACTACTACCATACAAGCAGCCAAGGGCAACAGCGCAGTTAAGATATAGATATAGCTATCATCATTCATAATGTCTCTGTTGGAAACTCCTTCTGATTTTCTGCCTCTTCACTCGAACAGTGTGCAAACACATATCCCAGCATTGTATTCCAGATTGCCAAGGAAATAATTGCTAAAGTTAGCAGCGGCCATCTACTAGGTATTTTGATCAGCAGCCCGACAACGATTAGGATCGAACCCAAGGTATCGGCAACCGAAAGACTGTGTAACTTAAATAATACCGATCGCTTGCCGACTAGGTGAGAAGTTCCCCAAAACCAGAAGAATATTCCTACACCAAAAAAGACATAACTCACCACATCAATCATAAATCATCCATTCGTTTTATTATGTGTGCTAACAGCATTAATCCCGCATTTCCCACAGTCAGGATTATCGCCCCTACAGCGCCAATCATCCAATCGTCACGCAAGACAGAGATGAACAAAGTCATAATTCCTGCCTTGGTGGAAATACTGCCCAAGGCTAACATTTTCTGCCAAATATCATCATCCGTCAATGCCTCGTACATGGGGATGAGCATGGCTGCAATCATCGCAATTAAGAGCAAATTCATGGTTTTTTAATCGGGAAAACCCGGTGAACTTCGTAGCAGCCTTCTTGGTTGTGTCTCACCACAATTGTTTTGGGGGTAAACGTGATTAGGAATACATCCAAAAATATCATGATCGGCGATCTTTTCATTTTTGCCCGTTCCAAAATCATGTCTTCTCCGTTATGGGGACGAATGATAATTTCAAAGGCCTCAATGTATGCTACCGGAATCGCAATCAGGATTTTTTTGAGCATACTTAGCCATTCCTTGATCCTTTCCGGGGATGTATTGCCGCGGGGTAGGAGAAATGCGATCGCTATACCAATGATGATATTTGGCACGGTGAAATCGGCTGTAAGCAAAAACCAAATTGTCAATCGCAATATCAAACTTCCAATCATCTTTTTTCCTTCTTAGACTTCTTGCATAAATCTTTGATGTGCAACAACCGCAGATGTCAGACAGATAAACAGAGATAAACACAGATAATTACAAGATACTTTCTACTTTTACTAGATATCTCTTGCATACCCTTACTGCGAGCGATCGCAAGGCTGCATCTGGTTTTTGAAGAGGGCGAAGCATGACCGCATATAAGCTATTACTGATAATCTCATATTTACTGCGGTCATGCTTCGCCCCTACACACATATTTACCAAACTGAGGTGCATCCGATCGCAATTTGGATTATTTAAGTGTGGGTTCCTGTCGCTAATGCCATCCAAAACAGTACGATCAAGGTTAGAGTCATCACACCTACCAGATGATCGAATTGCTCGGCTGCACGCGGCAGGGCGATCGCTAACCGTTTAATAATTAAAACATAAATCAGCCACCCGATCGCGATCGTCCCCACTGCTTTGATGATACTTTCAATGCTATAAGCATCTAAGTACACCACATTTGCGATAATTAGCCCGCCAATTAAGAGGATGACTGCTGGCCACAAACCCGGCTTGACTTCTTGTTTCTCGCCGCGCGGGATAAAGATTAATTTGGCGAAGGTTATAGCTGTACCTACGGCCGCAATATTCATAGGGATCGCCTGCCAAGGTGCTACACTTTTCAAGGTCAACACTTTTGCCCCAAATCCTGCCAACAAAGGAAAGCCGGAAATGGAGAGACTGGCGATTACTAAGGCTATCCAAATTTTTGGATCGATCGCCTTAGATTGCAGTTCTTTGAAGTTGCGACTTGGTAAGGAACCGGCAATTAAGAAGAGGCTTGATTTAACTAAACCGTGAGTCAGCGCATAAAAACCACCGACTTCCGGTGCTGCTAGAATAAAGCCTAACTGGGCAATTGTGCTGAACGCTAGCATCCGTTTTGTATCTTTTTCAAAGATGGCATAGGATACTCCCATTAAAGCTGTCGCCACGCCAAATATTCTGACGATAGTACCGAGATCGTCGGAAACCAAAGCACAGCGCAACAAAGGTAAGATACTAGCTTTGATGACTATTCCTGAGAGTAATGCTGAAACTGGGGTTTCTGATTCTGAGTGAGTTAGTGGCAGCCAGAATCCCGATACAAAAATCCCGCCTTTGAGCAATAATCCCAGAAAAATTAGGGCTAAAGCTTCTGGTGGCGCACCTTTTAAACCGTCAAAAACAAAGGAATTATGTTTTTGATAGACTAGCACCGCGCCCACGAGGTAAAATAGCATGGCGGTGTTGCTGATAAACAGATAGCGCAGGGCTACCCATAAAGAGCGATCGGTGCGAGGATAGGCAATTAACAGAAAAGCTGCAATCCCGCTGACTTCTAGGGCGACGTATAAACTGACAAAATCTGCACAGATAAAGGTAGCATTTATACTGCCATGCAGAATAATCATCTGGGAGTAAAAGAAGGCTGATTTACCACTGTGCCAACAGTAAAAAATCACCGCAGCAGTTACTAGGGCATTTGTCAAGATAAAGTAGGCGCCTAACTGATCGGCAACTACTTGAACGCCGAAATTATCGAGTAAGTTGAGTTTGAGGGGCGATTTTTCGAGAAATAGTTGTAGCGCGTAGCCTGCTGAAACAAAGGTGACTGCTAATGCGAGATATTTGTCAAGCTTGGGAAGTAGATAAATGACGAACCCGATAAAAAATGGTATGGTCAGCCAAGCGATCGTAATAATATTCATGGATGGGTTTACGGCGTGTTATTTTTCTCGATCTCGCTGGTTTCCAATGTGGGATTATCCCGTGCTAGCTTCATCACACCTACCAGCATCAGGGCTTGAATCGAAAAGCCGATGACGATCGCAGTTAAGATGATTCCCTGGGGGACTGGATCGGCGAAAGCTCTATTTTTGACATCTCCCATAATTGGCGTGAACAAGCCATTGAGGGATGCAACCACGACATAATAGGCAATTACACCGGTGCTCATTACGTCCATAGAGACGATCTTCATCACCAGGTTCTTTTTAAGGATGATACCAAAAAATCCGCACAATACTGTGGCAAATACGAAGGCTTCTAACACGGAAATTTTTGTTGCTTAAGGTTTGGTGACAATGATACATTACTTGGGTGCTACTAATGTAGGGCGAGTCGATCGATTTTAGATTTTAGATTTGGGATTTTAGATTGACTTGGCAAGTAATGCGATCGAGGTTGGGAAGCTATCGTAAAGTTATGTTAATTTTTGGTACTGATTTTAAATGGGAGTACAGAGTGTAACTGGGGCGATCGCGATCGCGCGTGCAAGGCGATCGGGCGATCGCACGCCCGATACACTGGAATGGGAGTACAATGAATGATATTTCTATTCAAAGTGATGCGCTGAGTGGAGCCCGCTTCGGAACTGGCAAGATGCCCGTTCCACAAAAAAAGGATTTTTTTGATTTATTCTGGGGTGAAATTATCCCCGGCTGCGGAACAGGCAAGATGCCTGTTCCACAAAAAAATATTTTTTTGATTTGTTTTTTGTCGGTGGAATTGTCGCCCGTTCACCAATTATTTGCCAAATATTATGGTCTTTTTATACTTACCTAATTATCCAAATTACTGCTAAAATAAAGTACGAGTCCTTGCCGCTCAAATGCAGACCATGACCGCACAAACCCCCGTACAATTCCAAGACAGTTTCGACATCATCGTAGTAGGTGGCGGACACTCCGGCTGCGAAGCCGCCCTCGCCACATCTCGCCTCGGATGCCGCACGCTTTTACTCACCCTCAACCTCGACAAAATTGCGTGGCAACCCTGCAACCCAGCCGTCGGCGGCCCCGCTAAAACTCAACTTACCAACGAAGTCGATGCCCTAGGTGGAGAAATCGGCAAAATGGCCGATCGCACTTATCTACAAAAGCGCGTCCTCAACGCTTCGAGAGGCCCCGCAGTTTGGGCGCTGAGAGCCCAGACAGACAAGCGGGAATACGCCGCTGTCATGAATAATATTGTCGAAAATCAAGAGAATTTGACCGTCCGCGAAGCGATGGTTACAGACTTAGTTTTGGGCAAAAATGAAGAAGTCATCGGCGTTGAAACCTACTTCGGCGTCGGCTTTGGATGCAAAGCCGTAATTCTCACCACAGGAACTTTTTTAGGTGGCACAATTTGGGTTGGCAACAAGTCGATGCCGGCCGGACGTGCCGGAGAATTTGCAGCCGTAGGTTTGACAGAAACTCTCAACCGTTTGGGCTTTGAAACCGGACGGTTAAAAACAGGAACTCCGGCAAGAGTTGACAAACGCACTCTCGATTACACAAACCTGGAACCGCAGCCGGGAGATGCAGATGTTCGCTGGTTTAGTTTCGATCCAGAAGTCTGGGTGGAACGCGAACAAATGCCCTGCTATTTAACTCGAACCACGCCCGAAACTCACCAGTTAATTAGAGACAACTTGCACCTTTCTCCAGTTTACGGCGGTTGGGTTGATGCGAAAGGCCCGCGCTATTGTCCGAGTATTGAAGATAAAATCGTGCGCTTTGCAGATAAGGAAAGCCACCAGATTTTTATTGAACCGGAAGGTAGGGATATTCCTGAACTTTATATCCAAGGATTTTCGACTGGTTTGCCGGAAAGTTTGCAATTGCAAATGCTGCGGACTCTTCCAGGTTTGGAAAAGTGCGAGATGATGCGCCCTGCTTATGCTGTGGAGTACGATTATTTGCCTGCAACTCAGTGCTTTCCGACTCTGATGACTAAGAAGATTGAAGGGCTGTTTTGCGCGGGACAGGTGAACGGTACGACGGGATATGAGGAGGCGGCTGCACAGGGGATTGTCGCAGGTATTAATGCGGCTAGGTTTGCGAAGAATCAGGAGATGATTGTGTTTGCCCGCGAGCAAAGTTATATCGGCACTTTGATTGACGATTTGTGTACGAAGGATTTGCGGGAACCTTACCGGATGTTGACTTCGCGATCGGAATATCGGCTGTTGTTGCGATCGGACAACGCCGACCAACGCTTGACCCCGCTTGGACGGGAAATTGGCTTAATTGGCGATCGGCGCTGGGAGTTATTCGATCGCAAACAAGCTAATATTGTCGCGGAAAAAGCCCGTTTGTACTCAACTCGCGTCAAAGAACACGAAGAGGTTGGCAAAGCAATTTTTGCTGACACTCAACAAGTGATTAAAGGTTCAATAACTCTGGCTGATTTGCTGCGCCGTCCCGGTTTTCACTACGTCGATTTAGAACGCTACAACTTAGGCAATTCCAGTCTAAAACTAGCTGAGAAAGATGGTGCAGAAATCGAACTCAAATACTCCGGTTATTTGCAAAGACAGCAAAATCAAATCGATGACATTGCCAAACACGAACGCCGCCAATTACCTGCGGATTTGGATTATATGGCAATTACAACTCTCTCGAAGGAGTCGCGGGAGAAGTTGACTAAAATTAGACCCTTGACTATTGGCCAAGCAGCCAGAATTGGCGGGGTGAATCCGGCTGATGTTAATGCTTTGTTGATTTATCTGGAAGTGCAAAACCGCAAGCAGCCGGCTGCTGTGGGAAAATGAATAAACTTTACTATCGTGGCATGGCAGAGCAAAATGGTAAGCCGAAAATAGGTCGCAGTGCTAGATTACTAGGGGTAAGACCTGGTATTGACATAGATATTGAGAAAATGCCCACAGGTTATCTGAATGAGCAAGGCTATTTGTTAGCAGAGTTAGAACGTGAGTTTCGAGGAGAGTTGGTTGCTGTTGCTGTCAGGAATACAAAGGGAATGTCGGTTTCCATTTCAATTGAAAGTTTACCAGCATTTCGCAGACCTACAAAATTTGGTGGGACTGGAAAAGACTCTCTATGGCAAATTGATGACATAAAAATTATTGGAGATTTGCAGGCTGTCCAAGATAGCCCGACGCACGTTAGCATCTTGCCAAGAGCTACAATGTCTCTGGAAATGTACGAGGCCGCATTGGCAAACACCCAAAATGATTGGGAAAGAGTTGATTAATCTCATATATCATAGGAGTCTATAACAATGGCATGGATATTCAGTTTATCGGCAGAATGTGGCTCAGATGAAAGCAATGTTAATAAATTTGCTCAACACTTTGAGAAAATAGAATGGCTACTCTCAAACGATCGCCAATGCCTGTGTCGCACAGACACTTTTCAAGATATCGATCAAAACTGGTGGTGTCGAGTTTATCCAAATAATATTAGTCAAGTGGGAATAGATAGCCCTGAAAGTGCTTATATAATGACAGAGTTAGGGATTTTACTGTATCACACTCTACGGTTTGCTCCATCGTTTCGCTATGCTTTGGTTGGTGTTGAAGTTGATGAATTTAGAACTTACAGTGAATTGATTGAGGATTTGTCAAACTTATCTCTTCCCGGATTAGTTTTAGCAAAAGAACTTATTCAGGGGCGAGAAACCTTACCAGTTTTTCGACCATTTAGTTCTAGTTATGTTTGGCAACCCTACGAGGGGGAAGTTTATAATCCATTAATGGCATCTCCCGACTTAAAAAATAAGCTGAATGAGCTTCTGGTTGTGGGTTAACTTTGTTATATTGATGTCTAATGAATTAACCAACTTCGAGATTAGGTTTTGTATCGATGTCTAATGAATTAACCAACTTCGAGATTAGGTTTTGTGACGATGAAAATACAACCATTTGTTGACAATATATTAATATTTTCACAGGAAATAAGTATGCCCTTCAGTGCTTACAAAACCATTGATGCAGTCCTCAAAGAATTTCAAATTACCTACACTCAGTCCAACTTTATAGTTGAAACCGAATTCAATATTCCTGACTACTTTCGAGAAGACTTAGAAATAGTCATGGAAGAAGGCGCCGCCGACTGTTCGGAATTTGCTATCTGTGAAAATCTGATTTATCCAGTTCTCAAAGAAGTTTGGAAGTGCTACCGACAAAAGCTGATTTTATGGAGTCATAAAGCTCTAATATACGATCAAAATTTAACCGTATTTCCAGAGTATATCTTAGCTAAGAAATCTCCCTTAGGAAATATTGTTTTCGATCGCCCTTATTTCGTCTTGATTGAAGCGAAACAAGATAACTTTGAAGCTGGCTGGGGACAGTGCATTGCCGAAATGATTGCCGCTCAAAAAATGAATGAAAATCCCGCACAAACTCTATTTGGGATTGCTTCTAACGGAGACAGGTGGCAGTTTGGAAAATTAGAAGCTAATATCTTTACTCGCAACCGCACTTTTTACACCATTCAAGAACTCGATCGACTTTTTGCGGCTGTTAATTACGTATTTAAACAGTGCGAATTGATGTTAGATGCTGACGCGAACATATCAGACGGCGGTTGAAACCGCGCTTAATTTTAATTATTGTGGGATGGGCGTCCCGCCCGTCCAGAAAAGACGGGCGGGACGCCCATCCCACTTTCTTTGTGTAAGTTATTAAATTTTCGTTCCTTAGACAAACAAAGTGCGGGTTTTGTCTGTGTAGGCGCGATTTCCATCCTACGTCTGATTTACTCGATCGCCCTAACTAGCAATCATTCCCACTCGATCGTACCAGGTGGCTTAGAAGTAATATCGTAAACCACCCGGTTAACGCCCTTAACCTCATTCACAATCCGGTTCGAGATCAATTCCAACAAATCGTATGGAACCCGCGCCCAGTCAGCCGTCATCCCATCTTCGCTTTTGATAAATCTCAGAACAATTGGGTAAGCATAGGTGCGCTGATCGCCCATAACGCCTACACTGCGAATCGGGAGCAAAACTGCAAAAGCTTGCCAAAGTTCGTTGTACAATCCGTGGCGGTTGATTTCTTGGCGCACGATGAAGTCAGCATCCCGCAAAATATTCAGCCTCTCTGCGGTAACTTCTCCCGTAATCCGAATCGCCAATCCCGGGCCCGGGAAAGGTTGTCGGTTGACGATTTCTTCGGGAAGCCCGATCGATCTACCGACTTTTCGCACCTCATCCTTAAACAACTTTCGCAGCGGTTCGATCAGCTTAAAACACAAATCTTTAGGTAATCCGCCCACATTGTGGTGGCTTTTAATCTTAACAGCAACTCGTTCGCCACTTTTCGGGTCTACATTCGTGTCAGCCGACTCAATTACATCCGGGTAAAGAGTACCTTGAGCGAGGTAATCGAAGGGGCCGAGGCGCTTCGATTCTTCTTCAAATACACTGATAAATTCGTGGCCGATCCGCTTGCGTTTTACTTCAGGATCGGTAACGCCTTCAAGTTGAGCCAAAAAGCGATCGCGAGCTAGAACGTACTGCACCGGAATGTGGAATTCATCTTGAAACAATTTCACCAACCGTTCCGGTTCGTACTTCCGCATAAACCCTTGGTCGATAAACATACACGTAAGTTGGTCGCCGATCGCCTTGTGCAGCAAAAAAGCCAATGTTGAAGAATCAACCCCGCCAGATAGAGCCAACAAAACTCGTTGGTCTCCCACTCTGGCTCGAATTTCGCGAATAGTTTCCTCAACAAAAGTAGCTGTCGTCCAAGTCGGTTCGCACTCGCAAATATGGTAAACAAAATTGCGAATCAAAGCTTGTCCGCCGATCGAGTGAACCACTTCTGGATGAAACTGCACCCCGTATAAACTTTTCTCGTGGTGAGCAACAACAGCAGACGGAGTATTGTTCGTGTGAGCGAGAATCTCAAAACCAGTCGGCAACTCGCTACAGGAGTCTCCGTGGCTCATCCACATCGTCGCGCCTTCTTCGACATTTGTGAGCAAATCCGTCGGATCGTCAATAAATAGCGATGCCTTGCCGTATTCGGCCAACTTAGCCCGCTCAACAGTCCCGCCGAGTTGCTTTACCATCAACTGCATCCCGTAGCAGACGCCCAACACTGGTATTCCCAGATTCCAAATTTCCGGGTCGCATTGGGGAGCTCTTTCATCGTATACAGAACTCGGGCCTCCTGAAAGAATAATTCCTTTAGGATTGATAGCTTTTAACTGTTCTGCCGTAGTGCGGTAAGAAATAACTTCTGAATATACTTGAGTTTCGCGAATGCGTCGAGCAATCAGTTCGGAATATTGCGAACCGAAGTCGAGAATCACGATCATCTGGCGGTCTATTTGCCCCAGAGAAGAATTGGTGAGGTCGGATTCAGTTTCTATTTGAGTAGTCACGGTAATTGCGTAGTTGCTAATTGCTAATTGGGCTGAACGTAGCGGAGGTATTTGTCGCCGCCTCAGTCTAATACTGATCGATGCGAGCGACCGTTAGTCGCTAGAAATAAATCTTATTTGTACTAGATTGCTCTCAGCGACGTTACTCGATTAATAGGGCTTGCGGTAAGCATAGATTCACTTCGACATTTACTCTAATTAATTGAACTCTTGCATCAGAAATTGCGTCAAGCAGCAACCTAGTATAATTAAGATCTAGGGACTGAGAATTATTACTTGTTAAATATTATCCCCGATCGCTCTTTTAAAAAGAATTCAGGGATATTCACACTACATTAACAAATTTGGGTCAGAAATGTATCCCCTATGTCACTTTTAACAATAATTTTGCGATCGCGCCCAAACATCACTGAACCCACGGGGATACGCTGGTTAGTATGAGTGAAAATGCAATCGGACGATCGCAAGTCGATTTCTCGGGCGATGTCGCCGTAAATTCGATCGACCCAATGGCTGCCAGTTGCCGCATCTAGAGCCCGCAGTTGGCCGAGAGCCTCTTCGGCTGTCGCCGCAGCAAAAATCGCGGAACACGCAGCAGCGGGCATTCCAGCTTGAGCACAGAAAGCTGTCAAAATTTCCCGGCGCCCGTCAGCGAGGTGGTGGTGAGTGTGAAAAATCCCCGCCGCCAATTTCATCAATTTGCCGTGATAGCCAAACAGCAAGATCGATCGCACGCCCTGACATCCAGCCTCTGCCAGGAGCGGGCCCAGCCAGTTAGCCGTTTTCACCAGCCGCTGCGGATCGATGCCCAGTTGTCGCGCCAAATTGGACCCATTTTCGCCGATGCAGAAGACTAAAGTGTCAAACAGTTCGGCTTTTTGTTGCAGTTGTTCGCGGTAAATTTCCAACTGTCCGGGGGCGCTCAGGGGTTGAGAAATGCCAGTTGTACCCAGCAGCGAAAGTCCTTCGACGACGCCGAAAGCTTCGTTAGAAGTGCGGGTGGCGAGTTGGCGCCCTGACGGCAGAATCAGCGTGACAGTAATTCTTTCTCCCGGTGCGAGTTCTCGGCTCAGATTCGATCGCAGCAGCCGCATCGCGTAATCATAGATTGCCGCTCCACCACCTACTTTGTGATGTCCAATTCCCTCGCCCCCGACAATCACAATCTGCTCCCCCTCTCCCTCCGCCTCTCCGAGCAATTCCACCATTGCCCAAACGGGTGTATTGCGAGTCAGATCGAGGTTGTCTCCCGGATCGGAGCGAGTCACGCCTAAAGCTGTACCAGTTTTGAGTACAGATGCTTGTTCGATCGCAATTTCTGCCGTAATTGGCGGTTCCAGTAAATCTACTGATACGCTACCTACAGACTGAGTACCTACGCGCAAGCACCGCAAAGCTGCAAGTGCGGCCGCACAGGCAAATACTGGCAGTGTATACCCGGATAAAGGTTGAGTTTTTGTCACAAAATGCAGAAATCCTTAAATTAGTCGGCGATCGACATCACAGTGTGGTAGTGATACCCCTCAAGCACTTAAGCTTCATTCTAGGGTTTGATATTATTAGCAGTTAGCCTCATTTTTGTCAAGCAAGAATTTTGTCCTGCCTGTTGTCTTGAAGCAAGCAACATTTTTTTTCAGGTGCGATCGTCAACAACCCACACCGAAGCCTTACGCGCACGTGGCGGTATCTTCAAAAAACCCGGAATCTCGTGAACCAAAGCTATCGGGAGCATCAATCGCGAGTGCGCTTAGACTGAGACACCGCTTCCCGGAATCAAGTACAAATATTGTAAACAGGTTCAAAAAACAAGATGGTTATGGCTATCTTCGACATACCTTGCACCCTTTTTCCTCGCATCAACCGCTCGTAAAAACCTGGACAAAGCTACCCAAAAGTAGTCAATGTTAGACATCTACGTTAGTAATTTTAGTCCACAGTCCTAAAACTACAGGAATA
>NZ_JAEQCE010000067.1:40998-161827 GCF_020738665.1 Microcoleus sp. PH2017_08_TRC_O_A | reverse complement strand
TTTAGCAAGGGTAGGGTCAAATAGCTTTTCCCATTCAGGATGGTCTAAATCGGCTTCCATCTGTGCTGCTAGGGCTGACGCACGCTTCCAGTCCTCAGGATTGTCCTTGTAACCGTGTCGCCCTAGTGGTAGATACTTGGGTTTACCTTTTAGTGGCTTGCCGTCTAGGGCCTCCCATAGTGGGCTGTGCCGAGAGGGAAACTGTAATCGGAGGCTACCATGATCAACGCCGATTGTGATGTCGCAAGCAGTCTGAACTTTGCTCTGAGCTTTCATTGGTGTTTCTCCTGAAACTATTGGTTTGTCAAGGTTCTATGGTTTCTAGATTGTTTCTAGATTTAGTCTAGGTAGACTCTATTCTCCAAGTAGCGCCCTACTTTAGGAGCCTACTTGTGACAAGCATAGCAGATTTCCGCAAGGACAGCGACATGCCCTCGCGGAACTGGAAAAACGGGCCCAGCGCCTGGGTGCTAATGCCGTGATCGGGGTGGAAGTTGACACCGGCACGATTAATGTAGACTCTTCGGGGGCTTTGCTGTTGATTACTGCTGTTGGGACTGCTGTCAGATTGCGTTAATAAGCCGCTTTTCCTCTATACATCAGCGAACTTTTTTAACTGGATAAAATAGTTATTGGTTATCAGCCATCAGTCATCAGTCATTAGCTAATAGCTGCTGGCTGAAAACTGATGACTTTTGAGTTTATTTCTTCAGACATAGATACTGGTTATTTCCCCAGGCAGATATGGTTTCTATCAATCTCAGCCACAATCAATGCTTAGGTGAAAGATTGTTAAAAATAAAACCAACTCTCAAAGGAAAGGAAAAGCTATGGCATACGTAAATAGACCAGTAGACAACGTTGTTACCGAGCAGACTCTAGTTAAGCCGGTCATGGAATATCACGATTTAGTGCGGTGGGGCCCAATTTTTTCAGGTTTGGTAATTGCGATCGGCACACAACTGGTGTTAAGTGCGTTGGGTGCTGCGATCGGGTTGAGCAACATTGCTAATTCAGGAGCTCCGCGCAGTATTGCAGGCAACGTCGGTACTGGAGTAGGAATTTGGTCAATTATCAGTTTATTAATAAGCTTGGGCGTTGGCGGTTGGGTAACTGCTCGCGCTTGCGGCCCGATGAACCGCAGCACCGCGCTTTTGAACGGAGCAATTTTGTGGGCAACTACCTTAACAATTGGCTCTTGGCTGTTAGCAAATGGCGTAGCTGGGACTTTTGGCGTAGTAGCAGCGAATGCCGGAGCAGCGATTAATCAAGCCCAACAAGGCGGCGTAAATCTACCCAACCAAGCGCCTAGCGTTTCTGCTCAGGATGCTCGGAATATTGCTGAAAATGCCGCTAAAGCTGGTTGGTCATTTTTGTTCGGCTCATTATTGGGTTTGGTTGCTTCAATGGCCGGAGCATCTGCCGGCGCCCGCACTCCCCGGAATCACTTGTAAAAGTTTGGTGGGACAATCAAACTTCCGGTTCATGAAAGCACTTTTTCAAGGTGCTTTTTTATTGGGTGAATTTGTGTATTCTTCAGTCCGCGAAGGCGGACTTTGTTTGTGTACTAGCGGTTTCAACCGCCGAGTTTTATTTGTATAATGCGCTTTTTGCTGAGTCTAGATCCCCCTAAATCCCCCTTAAAAAGGGGGACTTTGATATCTTCCGGTTCCCCCCTTTTTAAGGGGGGTGCCAGGGAGATCTGGGCCTAGTCGTCAAACAGTAAATCGATAGTACATTTGACGTTAAGTTGACACTAATGGTACTCCGCGCGCACTAATAAATTAAGCTGTGAAGTATTTAGCGGCTGGGTGATAGGTGATAATTGCAGTGGTTGACTGTTCCGGATAAAGTTGTTCGCTTTCATCCATATACAGGTTTATACGATCGCACTTTAGCAAATCCAATTGCTTGTACTGATCCGCCATATTCGGACAAGCAGGATAGCCGAAACTGTAGCGCGAACCGCGATATCGCTGCGCCAGCATATCCCGAATATTATCCGGTTCCTCGCTAGCAAAACCCAATTCCCGGCGAATCCGCGCGTGAGTCCATTCGGCTACTGCTTCCGCCGTCTGTACCGCCAATCCGTGGAAGTAGAGATAATCGGTGTATTGATTGTTAGCAAATAGCTTTTGTGCGTACTCCGTAGCAACTTCTCCCACCGTCGCTACTTGCATCGGAAATACATCGATTTTACCCGATTCTTTCGGCGCGAAGAAGTCGGCAATGCACAGCCGGCGCGCCGATTTTTGCCGGGGAAATGTCAATGTTGTCACAGGCAAGATGCCTGTGCCACTATTGGCATTCACAGGCAAGATGCCTGTGCCACTATTTTCTGCTGTGGGGTGGGCATCTTGCCCGCCCTTCATAATTTCTGGGTCATACAGATACAAGGAATTTCCTTCAGCTTGACAGGGGAAATACCCGTAAATTGCTTGCGGGTGCAGTAACTTTTCGGTGATGATTTTGTGTTTCCATTCTGCCAAGATTGGATAAACTGTCTCAGCTAAGAAAGCATCGTATTCTTCCCGCGATTGGTCTTTTGGCTTGCGGAATTGCCACTGTCCAGCAACTAAGGCTTGCAAATCTAAGTGCCAGAAAAGCTCTTCAAAGGGGATTTCTTCGGGCGATAACAGTTTTGTACCCCAGAAAGGAGGATTCGGGCGATCGATATTTGCATCAACTGCTTCGGAACGCTTGGTATCAACAATCACCGGAGTGTCTGCCTTCTTCGCATCCTCAACCGCAGTTTCTGCCGAAGTTTTAGCTGCTTTCACCGCCCCATTCTCACTCCCAACTTCATCTAAAAATCCAGCCAAATCTTCCCAGTTTCCAGCAGATTTGGCTGGCATCAGTTTCTCCATAAAGTTCAAGTCAGAAAACGCATCTTTGCCGTAAACAACTTTACCGTTATAAGTATTTTGGCAATCTTCATGGACAAATTTGGGAGTCAAAGCTGCACCGCCCAAAATCACTGGAACGGTAATGCCTCTCTGGTTGAATACCTCCAAATTTTCCTTCATAAATGCGGTGGATTTTACCAGCAAGCCACTCATGGCAATACAATCGGCTTTGTGCTTTTCGTAGGCTTCGATGATATTATCAACTGGCTGTTTAATTCCCAAGTTAATCACTCGATAGCCGTTGTTTGATAGGATAATATCAACCAAGTTTTTGCCAATGTCATGAACGTCGCCTTTGACAGTCGCAATGATAAATGTGCCTTTAGCATTGTCCCCGGATTCGGACTTTTCCATGTACGGTTCTAAATAAGCAACTGCCGCTTTCATGGTTTCGGCTGATTGCAATACAAATGGTAGCTGCATTTGTCCCGAACCGAACAATTCTCCGACTACTTTCATCCCATCTAACAAGAAGGTATTGATAATTTGCAGGGGCGGATAGGTTTCTAATGCTTTGGCGAGTTGGATGTCGAGGCCGATGCGTTCGCCATCGATGATGTGGCGCTTCAATCGTTCTTCGACGGGGAGGTTTTCGTCTTGGGTACGATCGCGCTTGGTAGTTTTGCCCGCAAACACCGTTGTTAGGTCGCCCAAGGGGTCGTAAATGCAAATATCGCCGTCGAACTCCCGTTCGTCGTAGATCAGTTTGCGGCAGATTTCCTGGTGTTTGGGGTCGATTTTGGCGATCGGCAAAATCTTGTTAGCGCTGATAATCGCCGAATCCATCCCCGCCTGCATCGCTTCGTGCAAAAACATGGAATTGAGAACTTGGCGCGCCGCCGGATTCAAGCCGAAGGAAATGTTAGAAACTCCCAAAATCACGTGACATCCCGGCAATTCTTGGCGGATGCGGCGGATAGATTCGATGGTAGCTTTGCCGTTTTTTCGGTCTTCTTCAATCCCGGTAGAAATCGGCAAAGCCAGGGTGTCAAAAAAGAGTTCTGAGGCGGGAATTCCATAGGCGACGGCGGCGTTATAGGCGCGTTGGGCGATCGCAAATTTTTGGTCAGCAGTGCGCGCCATCCCATCTTCATCAATCGTTCCGATCACAATCCCCGCGCCGTACTTTTTCGCCAACTCCAAAACTTGATAAAAACGCGGTTCTCCGTCTTCATAGTTAGTAGAATTCAGCAAACATTTGCCGCCCGCCACTTTCAAGCCAGCTTCCATCTTTTCCCACTCGGTGGAATCCAGCATTAAAGGCAGAGTTGCATTAGTCACAACCCGGGATACTAATTCTTTCATATCGCGCACGCCGTCGCGCCCGACATAATCGACGTTGACATCGAGAACGTGCGCGCCTTCTCGCACTTGTTCTCTAGCCATTGCTACTAAACCGTCCCAGTCTTCGGCGTTTAGCAAATCGCGGCATTTTTTGGAACCGCTAGCGTTGAGTTTTTCCCCGACAATTAAGAAGGAATTTTCTTGTTCGTAGGGTTGGGCGCTATAAATTGAAGCAGCGGCTGGTTCCCAAGTAATTTCGCGAATTTTGGGTTTAAGAGTTGTGCCAATTTCTGACAGTTCGCGGATGTGATCGTAGCGAGTACCGCAGCAGCCGCCAATGACTTGCACGCCTAAGTCTTCGACGAAGCGCATCAAGGCCATTTTTAATTCAATCGGCGTCAGTTTGTAGTGTGCGTGGCCGCCAATGTTTTCGGGTAAACCAGCGTTTGGTACGCAGGAAACCACGAAGGGCGAATGTTCGGATAGATATTTGACGTGTTCCGCCATGCGATCGGGCCCGGTGGCACAGTTTAATCCTAAAATATCTATGGGATACGGCTGCAAAATAGCTAAAGCGGCGCTGATGTCGGAACCGACTAACATTGTGCCGGTGGCTTCCATTGTGACTGATACCATTAACGGAATCCGCGCACCTTTTTTCTTAAATACTTCTTCAATGGCATTTAATGCTGATTTAATTTGCAGCACGTCTTGACAAGTTTCGACTATAAATAAGTCAACGCCGCCGTCATAAAGTCCTTCGGCTTGTTCGGTAAAAGCGGCGGTTAGCGTGTCAAAATCGATGTGTCCTAAGGTTGGCAATTTGGTACCCGGGCCGATCGATCCTGCGACAAATCTCGGTTTTTCGGGCGTGTCAAATTCTGCTGCGATATTCTTGGCGAGTTCAGCCGCCGTTTTGTTGAGATAATAGGCTTTGTCTGCTAAATCGTACTCCGCGAGCACGATGGAAGCAGCGC
The DNA here is from genome assembly GCF_020738665.1 of Microcoleus sp. PH2017_08_TRC_O_A. NCBI lineage: Bacteria > Bacillati > Cyanobacteriota > Cyanophyceae > Oscillatoriales > Microcoleaceae > Microcoleus > Microcoleus sp. PH2017_08_TRC_O_A. Next base: position 156,660 of record NZ_JAEQCE010000067.1, on the reverse strand, counting down.
CGAAGGTGTCTGTTTCGATGACATCGGCGCCTGCTTCGAGGAATCCTCGGTGCACGATGGCGACGGCTTCCGGCTTGGTGTGCACGAGATATTCGTTACAGCCTTCGTATTCTTTACCGCCGAAGTCTTCTGCGGTGAGGTTTTGGACTTGCAGGTTGGTTCCCATGGCGCCGTCGAAGACGATGACTGGGCGCGAGGGGTGGTGGAGTCGATCGAGAAATTTGCTATTCATCAGCGGTAAAAAGACGTAGGTGCTATATATTTACAATTTTATCTATTGTGCAATATTGTCAACAATTATGCGTATGTTGGGGAACGACTGATGACTGAAGGATTTAATGCTGCTGACGGTAGTTCGATCGCACCTACGATCTTACCGATCGCCCTGGATAATTGTCAAAATTCTGCTGTGGGCGCGGCTGTGGGGGCTAAACTGGCGATCGACTCTGAGGGGTTTTTTCGCTTAACTGTTGAGGAATTTTGCGAAAATGCGATCGCGATCGTGAAACGAGTGATGCAAAAGGGCGATCGTTTTATTTTACAGCAAGCAGGGAAGGATCTAGCTGCGATCGTTCCCGAAGCAGAGTTTCACAAGATAGATTATCTCATGGAAGAACTCAAACCCTCACAATTCTTTCCTGACGAAGAAGCATATTATGAAGATGAGAGAGGAATCCACTGCATTTACCCGGACGAACTTGTAGAAGACTTTGATAATATTTTAGCAGATGTCAAGGAATTCGACGAATTATTTGGCTTATTGCCCACTGAGGAAATGGGAGAAAATATTGATATTTTCATGTCTGTAGCTATTCTCATGTCGATCGATCGTTTTTGGGTACCGGAGTACCTAATCGCCGAGAAATCCCGACTAAAAATGCTATCATAATACTATTAGTAGGGTGTGTCGCCATTGAAATACCTCGCATCAGATCGACAATCTCATAGCGACGCACCTGACTATTAGTAGGGTGTGTCGCCATTGAAATACCTCGCATCAGATCGACAATCTCATAGCGACGCACCGGACAAAATACTAAACAACACTTCTTTCCTAACACGGCTGTTTATAACTGCTATAAGTTTGTTCACCTTCGATCGCAAAACCAATACAGAGGACTCGCAATATGAATCCGCAAACAATAACCCCGTCTCCTCCCGTACAAGAGCAAATTATCCGAGAGTCAAAAGTTGTTTTGAAAGGCGTTAGCTGGCAAACTTTTCAAGCGTTGCTTGCTGATGTTGGAGACGATCGTGCGTGGAGAATTGCCTATGACAATGGAGTATTAGAAATCAGAATGCCCTACCAAGAACATGAAATGCCTACAGGGATGTTAGAAAGTTTTATTGAAGCCCTAGCAGATGAGCTAGAAATTGAGGTAATGAAACTCCGATCTCTGCTGCTTAAACGAGAAGATTTAAGTCGCGCGATCGAACCAGATACCTGTTTCTACATCCAGAATGAAGCTTTAGTAAGAAGCAGAGATATTGACTTGGAAACCGATCCGCCGCCGGATTTGGCTGTCGAGTCGGATTACACCAATTCTTCTCTAAACAAATTCGCAATTTATGCAGCTTTGGGCGTTCCAGAAATTTGGAGATACCGCCGCCAAACTCTAGAAGTTTATCAACTTGTCGATGACAAATACGAGAGTGTTGGTCAAAGTGTAGCTTTTCCATTTTTGCCGATCGCAGAAATACCAGGATTTATCGAACAAAGCAGGGCGATCGGACAAAGATCGGCCGTGCGTCTATTTCGGACAAGAATTAGAGAAATTTTGCAAAATTCCAACCTATAATAAATGTAAAATTCCAACCCATAATAAAATATAATTGGGGTGGATCTGAGTTTGGTAAATATGATTGTAGGGGCGAAGCATGACCGCAGTCAATATGAGATTATAACTAATAACTCATATACGGTCATGCTTCGCCCTCTTGAAAAACCCGATGCACCCTATAATTGGTTCGTAGCCAGGACTTCAGTCCGCATCCAATCCAAGGACTGAAGTCCTCACTACGAACCTTTAAGAAGGACTGAAGTCCTCACTACAAACCTGTGAGTCTTAAAAAATATTAAATTTTTTGATTATTTCTTTCGCATCTTTCTCTGTGAACCTCTTTTAGCCAGGTGCTTAATTTCATTGTCGGCTGGAACATCCACTTGTTCTACAATTTCTAAATCCAAAACTTCAACCTCGCCTCCGCTGATTTCTTCAGCTTTCTCAACATCCTGCAAATCCTGCTGATGTTCGATTAACTCCAATCCAAATCCAGAATCTAAAATCGGCAATTCATCGATTTCTTCACTAATTTCAGATTCTCCAACCCAATCGTCAATTTCCGCCGCTAAATCTTCCTCAATTTCTTGACTAATTTGAGTTTCTCTAATTTCCTTCTCTACTAGCTGCACCGATAACTGCTGGTTTTCCCTTGACAAATGCTCAATCTGAGTCGATTGAATTCTAAGCTGTTCATTCAAAACGCGAATTTCTCGGTTTTGCTGCTGAATCATTTCTTCCCCATCAGCAATAGTTCGATTTCTCTCTAATATGACTTCATTTCTAGTTTCTAATTCCAAAGCGCTCATTGCTGCTTTAATTACATTATAAAAATGCGGCTTAGACACATCAACTTGTTTAGCATTATGGCGACTTTTCCCCAAAAGTCCAATCTTTTCTCCTTGCTTAACAGCCAACACAAAACCTTGATGATTTTTAATTTTTAATTCTTTGACAAAATCAACTTGAACTAAGCTGCAAATATATCTGTGACAGTCATAATAAAATTCTGCTTTCATGAAAAAGCACCCCTTTCTGCTACAGTCCCGCAGAATTATAGCACGAAGAATGTTAAATCTCGAACAAAATCTCTAAACCTATGGTGCGCGCCGATCGCCCTACCATAATTTCAAATGTATGCGATGTCAAGAGTTGTTGCTAAAATTAATCAAAAATCAATAATCGATCGCCATTTCAATCAAAACATAAGCGTATCGCGAGTAAGCCCTGGCATTTTTAATGATTTTTTGAAACGAGCGGGCGAGACTTAAAGATTGAAAAAATAGTCATCCCTATAGCCATCAACGGTTTGAGATACTAGATTAGATCTAAAACTGTCCTTCGTATTGCTAATCAATAATAAATAATATCTTCCTCCAACTCAATCACACCCGCAATCAACTTCCAACAAGGATCGTCTCCTTCCCAATCATCAGGCCGCCAAGGCATACTTAAACTGATGGTTAGCAAACAAGCTTTTTCCGGGCGATAACCCAAATCCAACCTTCTAGTAAACACCGGATCGGTAATTGTTGCCGTCAATTTTTGATTGTATGCAGTTACAATAGATCCTTCCCATTTATTCCCACTTTCAAATCTTTTGCCGACCATTCTTACGGTAAATTTTACTGCTTTTATTAATTGTAAAGTAATGCGCTCTTCCCTTGGCAAAGACTGCATATAATCTACTGTCACAAATCGCAAATCATTATGCAAAATATATGCCCGATCGCGGAAATATTTCAGTAAATATGCAGAAGAAACCTTCCCGACGTGCTGCCATTTTCCCGGAATAATAGACAGATTTTCACACTCAAAACCAAAATCCGGCCCCGTATTTGCCAAAGGAATGTCTATAACATCTAATAATGCCGGTTCCAGTCTATTTATCTGCCGTATTTCTTTAGGAATCTGGCCGTCTGGTAAGTCGGAAATTGGACGTACCCAGTTACCATTAATTTCATTAATTCCAGCGATGCACCTGTCACCTCGTTTCCAGGAATTAGCAAGGCAAATTATCCGAGTCATTCGATTTTAGATGTTAGATTTTAGATTGATTCCTGTATTTATGGCGTACACTCCCCGCCAGCTATGCAATTCAAAGATGACTAATTTTGACATTTTGCCACTTATCGTTGAGATATTCAGCAACTAAACGGCGGTGACAGTTGTGAGGCTGTGGTTCGCTACAAAGCAGACACCCGCAGTCTAGAATATCCGGCGAAATTTTTTGCTCAATTTGTCGATCGCGAATCAACTGCAAAAACTGCTGTTCATAAACATCCCAATCTCCCTTTTTCTTTTTATAATCATCCAGAATATCTTGAGTCGGCGCTAAATCCAGAATATGCACATACTTAATATTACCAATTGTCCGCAAAAAATACTCTAAATCTTTCCGCTTAGCAAAACCAGCTAACTGGGACACATTATTCAGCCGCGTATCTATCACCCTGCGGACTCCGGCTTTTATCAAAGTATCAAAAAATTGCTCGGCGCTTTTTTGAGTAAAACCAATTGTAAATAAATTAATTGCTTTCTTTGGTGACATAAGCGATTTCCAATCCATAACGATAATAAGCTGTTTCTAAATCAACTATTTCATCTTTAACTTGAGGTTCTAATTCAAACAAGCTTAACTGAATTGGCTGATTATTTTTTTTACCTTTGTTAAACTTGCTCAAAAGTCTTGCTTCTACATCCTGATGCGATTCTAAACTGCCATCGGACAGAATATGATTTATTTGCAAATTAAATTCTTTGAGTTTGTGGCAAACTAAAATAGTGCGGTGACAAGTAATCGGGTCTTTTTCCGCACACATTAAACTGATTTTATAATTGGTGGCGCCTTTGAGCAAGCGTTGAATTCCTGAGGCAAATAGAGGAGTCGCTGCTATGCGATCGTACAAAGCTTTACCGCTAGTATCGTAACAGCTTAAGTCTTCCGGCCTCGCACCCAATTCTTGCCCCAAAAAAACATATTGAATGCCCGCAGCAGACAGAGAAGCTGTAATTTCTGATTTATTAAAATGAGGTAAATAGCGGCTGAAAGGATGCGATCGCACGTCCGCAACCGCTGTAATTCCGTGTTGTTCCAATAACAAAATAAACGCTTCAATACTGTGATTGGAGTGTCCGATCGTAAATACTTCCATTGCTTCGATCTTACTATTAAGTATTCAGCTTGCAGGCTAGATTTTCTGTAGTCTGATAGTTTCAACCAGCAGGTTTCTTCACCAACTTTTGAATCCCAATTTGCAAACCCAGCAGCATTAAGCCGACTGCCGCCAGCCCAAAAACGCCCGTACCTAAAGCCACCATCCCCACGACTAAAGTTCGCACGGCGACACTAATTTTAAGCACAGTAATATTGGTGGAATGCAGCGGCTTGCTAGCAAAATTTAGAGCGATCGACATAGTTAGCGAATACAAACCAAAAGCGAACACACTCGCGATCAGCGAACCAATCACGCACCGCAAAACAGTCGGCTGCTTGGGAGATGCAGGCGTTGCATCCCGCGCCGAACTTAGAGGTTCAGAAGTGGAATTTGGATTAGTTAAATCAGCCATGGCGATTTTAGATTTTAGATTTTAGATTTTAGATTTCTGGTTAATTTACCAAAACTAAAATCGGTGTTTCATGTCATTTTATCAGTTCTGCGATCTTAATAGACTCCGCGCAAAGTTAGATTCATTTTTGCCGTTAGCGCAGCCCTCGGAGAGGATCGCCCCCACTGACATTTAACCGACGATCGCGATCGCACCCGACAGCGAGTTACACCCTCACAATCGGCGGTTTCGTATCATTTCCTTCCGAAAAAATCCGAATCCCAGTATTGCTAAACTTTGCTACCCAAAAATCCAAATCGGGAGAAGCGATCGCACTTTTCACCCGTTCCAGAACCTGCTGAGCCTGCTCTGGAGACTCACACAGCGCAAACACCGTCGGCCCGGAACCGGACATCATCGCGCCCAAAACCCCCGCCGACTCAAAAGCCTCCCGCAATTGCAACACCTGCGGGTACACGGGTAAAGCAACTTTTTCTAAATCGTTGTGCAGCAATTGACCAATTTTCGATCGATCTTTTTGGGCGATCGCCCCCACCATCGGCCCTGAATGTAGCCTTTGGCGGCGACATTCCAAATCTTCTGGTGCACAATAGGAACTACTGAACTGTTTGCGATAAGTTTGATACGACCATGCAGTAGAAATACTGAGATTGCGAAACTTCGCCAGCACCACACAAAAACCTCCCAAATCAGGCAGTGGAGACAATTTATCCCCGCGTCCGGTTGCCAAAGCCGTACCTCCTCCAATGCAAAAAGGCACATCTGAACCCAGAGTTCCCCCCAACTCTTGCAACTCCGATTGAGTGAGTCCCAATTGCCACAGTAAGTCCATCCCGACTAAAACTGCGGCAGCATTTGCAGAACCGCCGGCGAGCCCAGCAGCCACCGGAATCTGCTTGTGAATCGCAATCTCAACTCCGCCGTATTTCGCCAAAGCATCTGGAAATTGCTGCGCCAACAAATCCGCCGCGCGATAAGCCAGATTATTCTTGTCCGGCGGGACTTGGGGGTGATCGCAGCGCACGCGGATCGTGTCCGTTCCGATCGCGCGCAAGTCAATTCGATCGGCCAAATCTATGCTTTGAAGCACCATCGCCAGTTCGTGATATCCGTCGGGGCGATCGCCTATTATCTCCAAATACAGATTGATTTTTGCTGAAGCTAGCAGAGAATATGAACGCATAGGTGATTAAGCCGCGGGTGAAAGAAACCCCTGGTTGAAGAAATTAATTGACACCAGTCAGACTACATTTTCTCACAACTCAAAGGAAATATTATGCAGGAAATGTGGAAAACTTTTTTTAGTTCGGGGTCATTTATTCCCCACGGGCGCTGTTATCGATGGCAGACCAAGTTAGTCTGGCTGCACGTAGCCTCAGATTCAATAATTGCGATCGCCTATTTCTCGCTCCCGATTACACTGCTTTACTTTATTTCCAAACGCGAAAGTCATTAGTCATTATTCATCAGTCATGTTTTGCGAGTAAACAAGAGTTCGCGAACGTTATTAATCATCAGTTATCAGTAAACTTATTGCATAAATCTTTGATTGATAGGCGAACCGCAGATGCAACCGACGATGCAACGCAGATTATTTCCAGATAAGAAAGCTTGGGAGTGCAAGGATTCTAGTCATCGGAAAACAAATTATTGCTCAAATTTACCCATTGCGCCACGCTTAAATCTTCAGCGCGAGATTGAGGATTGATCTGTAACTTTTCTAACAATTGAACGAGTTTATCTAAATCCACAGATCCTTTTAAATTATTACGCAGCATCTTGCGCTTGCTGCCAAATCCTAACTTGACTAAAGTCTCTAAATAACGCGGATTAACTGCTGGCGTTTCTATCACTCGGGGCAGCAGCCGCACCACGGCGGAATCGACTTTTGGCGGCGGATAAAAGTCTCTAGACGGCACATCGCAAATTAACTCGCATTCTGCTAAATACTGCACCCGCACCGACAAAGCGCCAAAAGCTGTCGAACCAGGTTTAGCGTAAAGCCTTTGGGCTACTTCTTTCTGCACCAACAGGACGATCGCATCGAAGGGTTTCGCAACCGGCACAGATATCGTTCCCAGCAGTTTTTGCAGGATGGGGCCGGTGATATTGTAGGGAATGTTGGCAACAACTTTATTGGGATCTTGGAATTTGGGAAAGGCGATTAGTTCAGCCTCTAAATCCATTTCCAGAAAATCGCCTTGTAGCAGTAAAAAGTTGTCGTTTTTGCCTAGTTGCTTGGCGAGTTTTAGGCACAAATCTCGATCGATCTCCACCGCAACAACAGACTCAGCCGCAGCCAGCAAGGGTCGAGTCAGAATCCCAGTGCCCGGCCCGATTTCCAGGACGCGATCGCCCGACAAACTCGCCGCTTTGACAATCTTATCTAAGGCTTTCTCGCTTTTGAGCCAATGTTGAGCAAACTGTTTCCGGGGTCTGGTCGATCGCATTTTTTGAATTCTTCGAGAAATCTTAGCCTGCCATTCTATCACAACCCCATATTTTTTCCCAAGCTAAAGTTATGTTTATTTTTGTAAACAGGGGTTGAATTCAGCAAAAAACTTGGGCATCATAAAATAATTAACGATAAAAAATAAGTTTATTTCTTCCCAATTACCAATTACCAATTACCAATTACCAATTACCAATTACCAATTACCAATTACCAATTACCAATTACCAATTACCAATTCCCCAAAAATGAAATTCCAACGAGTATTTGGTACATTACCCCAAACCCAAGCCAGCGCGCCCGGAAGAGTAAATATGCTGGGCGAACACACAGACTACAACGATGGATTTGTACTTCCGACTGCGATTGGGCAGCGCACAACAGTACAAATTGGCTTCAGCAGCGATACCCGACACCATTTTTATTCAGCCGAATATGACGAACTCATAAATTTTTCAGACGACGATACCATACCGCAAAAATTCGTCAGTTATATCTGTGGCTGCATCAGACTTTTAGAAAAAGAAGGGTACAAAATACCACCAATAAATCTCTACATTACCTCCGATGTGCCAATCGGCGCCGGTTTGTCCAGCAGCGCCGCTTTAGAAATAGCCACCCTCAGAGCAATCCGCGCGCTGCTGAACCTCCCCCTAGACGACGTGCGGCTGGCTCAAATCGGACAGCTAACCGAAATCCGGTATGCCGGGGTGAACTGTGGCATCATGGATCAAATGGCGTCGAGTTTAGCAGACACCAAAACGATGCTATTTATCGACACCCGCAGCCTCGAATACCGCGCCCTACCTTTTCCCACAGGCACAGAAATTTTAGTCATTGACAGCGGTGAAAGCCACAACCTAGCAGCCGGAAGTGGCTACAACCAGCGGCGTGCTGAGTGCGAAGAATCCGCCCGGATATTGGGAGTTAAAGCCCTTAGGGATATCAGCGATCCCAAAGCAGTGGAAGTATTGCCAGAACCCCTAAAAAGGCGATCGCGCCACGTAGTCACCGAAAACAACCGCGTGCTGCAAGCTGTAAAATCTTTACCAGCCGAACGTTTCGGCGATTTAATGAATGCTTCCCATGCGAGTTTGCGCGACGACTACGAAGTTTCGGTGGTTGCAGTAGATGCCTTGGCGGCAATCTTGCAGTCAATCCCCGGAGTCTTCGGCGCGAGGCTGACGGGCGGAGGTTTTGGTGGTGCTTGTGTTGCACTGGTTAAGAGTGGGAAAGCCGATGTTATTGCATCAGAGGCGATCGATCGTTACCACCGCGCGGGTTATAATGGTCGCGTTTTAGTTCCCGAAGTTCAAGTTAATTCTTAATCGCAGAACTATCTCCCGACACCGAAGGCCACCGCACAGTCACGATAACCGAATCCTCCTCGGCCGACCAATAATGAGGCACTCCCGGCAGCCAGAGAGCATAATCTGCTTCACAACACAGCAAGATTTCTTGCGAAGGAAATTGCAAGCGAAACCGCCCTTTTACCAGAATAGAAAGCGTAGTTGCTGCCGCATTTACCGCCCACTGAGTCCTGCAATCTCCGGCGGAGTGAACGCCCCATTTTACCTCTAACGCAGAAGTCGATCGCGCGTCATCTTCGGGCATTATAAAGTGACCCGCAAACCAACCGCCGCGACTTGCACCTTCAGCACCCGCATTTCCAAAAATCACTTCAGGTGGCATCAGTTAATAATCTAACAAACAAATATTTTAAGTAACACAAACTCAAAGGTTCGTAGTAAGAACTTTAGTCATAAACACAACTGGCAATTGATCTTTAGGTACGTTGTTGCGCTTCAGCGCTCTTTGATAGATCTAGCATAGCGCCCAAGCGCAACAACGTACCTCATCCTTGATGATTTTTAGACGAGCCAACACGATCGCAATTATAACTTGCGGTCCGAAGATTGACCTTCCGTCGTAGCTATTTCCCCAGCTTCCATAAACTGCTTAAAGTGGCGCAAATCGTCAGCAATTTGCTGTTCTGGATCTTCCCCAAATAGTTTAGCAGCGCCCGCACCGATCGCACCGCCCGGAGGGTTGTATTCGATCGCCACTTTTACCTTTGATTCGCATCCGCAGCCGACTGCAAACCCTCCACAACCCCGAGTCCGCGCGCCGCCAAACTGCCGCCCGCAACCGCCAGCAAAGCACCTCTGAGTGAACGCTGCGACAAACCAAACAGCACCAGCGCTCGCCCACCAATTAACGAAGCCCAGCGTTCGGTATCGCTGGTGTTAGCTTGGTTTTGTTTGTCAGAATTTGCGATCGAAGTAGATTCGATTGCTTTAAACCTCGTCAGTCGATTTTAGATTTTAGATTTTAGATTCTTCGACTTCGCGATCGAACCAGTTTTAGATTTTAGATTTACTCCACAGATAAATCTGCGAGGTCTAACTAAGGTCTAAAATCTTGGGATACCCACGACAGCCCTGCGGGGACTTCCGTTTTTGGGCGGGTCAATTAATCGTGAAAAACAGCAGCAAAAGGGGCAACCCAAACAGATCCATCGAAACTGGGAGCATCTCAGTTTTTCATTTATAGCGGTTCTCAGAAAGATTCGCGGATGTTGTTGGGCTTGGGCCCTCTTGGTTTAAGGGTTGTGTGGGCTGTCAGTTATACCTCATCTTTTTGAGAAAGGCTATATATAGATAGTGCTGTCCCCGCTCGCGAGTTGTACAATACGCGAGCGGGGACAGCACTATAATAAAAAAAATGCTTTTTACAAAATTGAGATGCTCCCACATGAATCGCCTCAAACCGTCCCTGAAAAAGTGAACCAACTCTTTGATAGCGTTTATTAATAGCCTTAGTATAAGACAGAGTAAATGCCTGCATCAGGTTGGAAAAACGATTGGTGTTCAGGTGAACTAATAAATGATAGTGGTTCGGCATCAAACAATAAGCAATAATATCGACACCATGAGTAATCAGATGGTTTCTTAATTGACGTAAAAAATAAATATAGTTTTCTCGCTCAAAAAATATCAACTGACGGTTATTACCTCGGTTATAAACATGGTAGTAATTACCCGCTTGCAAGATAACTTGGCGACGTGGCATATCAGATAGTAGGTAAGTGGCTAGCCGAAGTCAGAAACTGGGAGGCTCAGAAACCGGGTTTCTACGAAAAATCTGGTGAGGTTGTTTAAATTATCGCAGAAACCCGGTTTCTTGGACTAAGCGCGTGGAACTCAGAAACCGGGTTTCTCGCGAAAATCTGGTGAAGAGGCGTAAATTCTCACAGAAACCCGGTTTCTTGGGCTCAGCGCGGGAACTCAGAAACCGGGTTTCTATGAAAAATCTCGTGAAGATACGAAAATTCTCGTAGAAACCCGGTTTCTCGGACTCAGCGCGTGGGACTCAGAAACCGGGTTTCTCGCGAAAATCTCGTGAAGAGGCGTAAATTGTCGTAGAAACCCGGTTTCTTGGACTAGGCGCGTCGAGATTCAGAAACCGGGTTTCTTCAGATCATCTCATGAGGAGGCGTAAATTCTCGTAGAAACCCGGTTTCTCGGACTCAGCGCGTGGGACTCAGAAACCGGGTTTCTGCGTAAAATCTCATGAGGAGGCGTAAATTACCGTAGAAACCCGGTTTCTTGGACTAGGCGCGTCGAGATTCAAAAACCTTACTCAAACCTCACGAATCGCCAAAATATTCGTGTTATTTTGTAGTGAGATTAAGGAATATTCAAAATCAAATCATGTCTCAAGATCGCCCTTTCATCTCAAAAGGCGATGATCGAACTTATATACAAAAATCAAAATAAGGAATTGGCAATGTCAGGAACTGAGGGCGATCGGAAAGCATATCAGCGCATTGGAAAAGCGCGGCGAGAGGGAGCAAAAACACTCAATCTTAGCGATCTGGAACTGACGAAACTGCCAGAGGCGATCGCCTCCCTCACTCAGTTGGAAAAGCTTTACCTTCACAACAACCAACTGACAAAACTGCCAGAGGCAATCGCCTCCCTCACCGAATTACAACAGCTTTACCTCCACAACAACCAACTGACGAAACTGCCAGAGGCGATCGCCTCCCTCACCCAGTTGCGTGGGCTTTACCTTTCCAGTAACCAACTGAGGGAACTACCAGAAGCGATGGTCTTCCTCACCGAGTTGCGACTGCTCTACCTCCACAACAACCCTCTCAATTCTGACCTCGCCGCCGCCTATGAACAAGGCACTAAAGCCCTTTTGCAATACCTACGAGCAAAGGCAGAAGCACAAATCACCCTGAACGAAGCCAAGCTGATTTTAATCGGCGAAGGCGAGGTAGGCAAAAGTTGCCTCCTCGGAGCATTACGAGAAGACGAATGGCTAGAAAGTCGTCCCACCACTCACGGCATTGAAATTAAGCCAGTCATTGTCACCCATCCTGAAACCGACACAGAAATATCCCTCAATGGTTGGGATTTTGGCGGTCAACCGGTTTATCGACCCACACACCAGTTGTTTTTCAGTGCACCAGCCGTGTATCTAGTGGTGTGGAAGCCACGGGAAGGCCCCCAGCAAGGCTTTGTCAAAGAGTGGATTACCCTAATCAAGCATCGGGAACCAGATGCCAAAGTGCTAGTAGTCGCCACCCACGGCGGCCCCGGACAGCGACAACCCGACATTGACAGACAGGAAATTTGCGATCGATTCGGCTGCGATACGGTGCTTGGCTTCTTTCATATCGACAGCAAACCTGACACTCAGAACTCCTGCAACGGCGTGGCAGAATTAAAAAGTGCGATCGCTAATGTCGCCGCCTCTCTTCCCGAAATGGGACGTTCGATTCCCGCCAAATGGCAGCGAGTGCGGGAAATCTTGCAGACAAACGACAAAGCCTATCTGCCCTACGATGAAGTTATTGCCATCTGCGCTAAACACGGAATCGATAAAGAACAAGCAGAACTTTTTCTTCGCATTTCCCATACCTTGGGGCATATCATCCATTACCATTACGATCCAATACTGCGAGATATTGTCATCCTCAAACCCGACTGGTTGGCCAAGGCAATTAGCTTCGTACTTGATGATGAAACGACCCGCCGCCGCAACGGTTTAGTAGACTTTGAGCATCTGGGTGAATTATGGAGGAATCCCCCGTTTCCAGGCGAAAACGGCTACCCGAAAGAACTACATCCCATCTTTCTCAAGCTGATGGAACGCTTCGATTTGTCCTACCGCGTGGTACTCGATCCAACTAAACCCAGTAATACCAGTTTGATTGCTCAACTCGTACCCGATACACGCCCGGAATTGTCCAATTGGGGACAGCAACCGGAAGCCGGAGACAGACAACAAATACAAATCTGCCGCATTGTGGACGATCGAGGACAACTTGCAGTCGCAGAAGGATTGTTTTACCAGTTAATTGTGCGCTTGCACAAATACTCACTGGGGCGATGCAATTACGAACAAAGTATCCATTGGCAACGCGGTTTGATGCTTGACGACGACTACAACGGTCGGGCATTGCTGGAATATATTAATACGGATGTCAAAATCACCGTGCGGGCGGCTTATCCAGAACGGTTCTTGTCTTATCTCACGGCAGAGATTAAATGGCTAGTCGAGAATTTCTGGGAAGGATTGCGATGTAATGTGATGGTTCCTTGTATTGCGCCTTGTGGTAAAAATCTGCCTGGAAACGCGCTATTTGAAGTAGAGAAACTAATTGAAAGCAAAAAAGATAATCGTCATGATTATCCATGTTCACTCTGTAATAAATGGCAAAACATCGATTCTTTGCTGAATAACGCACCGATTGCTCAACCCCCATCTCAAGAAATCGGCATTCAGCAGTTCCGAAATATGTTCAAAGACGAGCTAAAAATCATCCGCGAAGATTTAGTGATTTTCGATAGTCGAAATCAAGAACGATATCAGTCATTGTCTCAGGATCAGCGAATCATTCTCAGTAAAGTCGATGAAGAATTTGCGTCACTGATGCAAATGCTCACCGATGAAGCGAAAGATGGCCCGCGCCTGTTTAGTTTCAAGCCCGTCGATCCCAAGTTTTTCAATCGCCCAAAATGGATTAGTACAAAATTGCAAATAACCCTCTGGTGCGAACACTCTCGTCAACCGCTTCCCGCCTTAAATCCTCACGACAAGCAGAAAGGAGTTTATGAATTGGAAGTATCGCGCCAATGGTTTACCATAGCAGCCCCATATCTCAAAATTTTGACCGGAACCCTGAGTCTAGTCTTACCTGTCGCAGCCTCTGCCACCAAGTTCATGCTAGACGAAGCTACCTACAAAGGCATTGAAGAAGAACTCGATTTAGGACAAAAAAGCATCGAATCTACCTTGAAAGGTAGCGATTTAGCTACTAATTTGTCTGGCGAAAATGACATCCCAGATTGGCAACAGGGCGACTCAGCAATCATGGCGAAAGGCTCGATTTTGCGAGAATTACACGCGCTGCTAAAAGCAAAAGATCCTGGTTTTGGTGGCTTAGTTCGGGTACAGAACAGACGGCGCGAATTCCTGTGGGTTCACGAGCAGTTTGTAGATGAGTATTAATATTGTTCGCCGATCGCCCGTTCCGCGCTACGATCGAACTATGATTCGGCGATTAAAATCGCTTCTACAAAAACGAAGTCCGCCTTCGCGGACTAAGAAAATAAACGGCGCTCTAAACCCGGATTTGGTATGATTACTGATGGCTAATAACTAATGACTGATAACTCATAACTCATACATAACTAATAACTAATGACTGATAACTCCAAACCGCCGTTATACGAGATGAATCCGCTAGGTCGATTTTCCGATCGCGCTACGGATTATGTCAAATACCGCCCGAGTTATCCAGCCGCTGCGATCGATCCGATTTTAGCAGGACTTGGGGAACCTTCACGGTTAACCGCAGCCGATATCGGTGCAGGTACAGGAATTTCTTCCCGTTTGCTAGCAGAAAGAGAGGTTCGAGTATTAGCGATCGAACCCAATGCCGAGATGAGACAAGCGGCCGCACCTCATACTTTGGTAGAGTTTAGAGACGGAACTTCCGAAGCCACTAATTTGCCTGACCGATCGCTCGATTTAGTCGCGTGTTTCCAGTCTTTCCATTGGTTCAATCCTGTTTTAACTTTACCAGAATTTCGGCGAATTCTCAAGCCATCGGGAAGGTTGACTGTAGTTTGGAATTTGCGCGATCGCACGGATGCGCTGACAGAGGGCTACACTCAAATTGTTAAGAGCGCTTCCCAGAGCTATCCTGCCGAAAAGCACGATCGCTCGATCGAACCTTTGCTTGCGAGTGCAGATTTTACTGATGTGCGATCGATCGAATTTGCTAACAGACAAGATTTAGATTTAGCAGGGTTAATCGGGCGGGCACAAAGCTCATCTTATATGCCGAACTCCGGGCCTCAGTTGCAGAAACTCACCTCGGATTTAACCGAACTTTATCAAGCTTACTGTGGCGATCGTGGCTTTGTTTCATTGGTTTACAAAACAATAGTTTATCTGGGAAATTCTACGGATTGTTAATTTTTTATATAATACCGATAAATTAAAACTTCTGTGATATGATGCTGGGCAAATTGGCGTGGCGATCGCTCGTTCGTTCAGTTGACAGTTGACAGTTGACAGTTGACAGCTACCTCTACCTGGAAGGAAGAGGATTGGAGTAATGAATAGTCTGATTTTAATTTCTCCCGATCGGGATTGGGGCTTTAAACCAATTCTTTCTGGTAAATTCAAGAATAAATAAAGGCGATCGCACAGCAGCACTAGGTAAGAACTCCATCTTTTGTAAGATGCTCAAACTAATCTCTTAAGATGAATCTATTTCTATTGATAGAGCCCGCAAAGTTGTTAACATTTGTAAAATGAGAAAAACATCCTATCCCAAAGCTTCATCTATGCAAACGTATGACGTGATTATCATAGGAGCAGGTCACAACGGGCTTGTCTGTGCGTCTTATCTCCTCAAAGCCGGATATACCGTTCTTTTGTTAGAAAAACGTTCCGTTCCCGGTGGCGCCGCGACTACCGAAGCTGCGATTCCCGAATTACCAGATTTTAAATTCAACTTGTGCGCGATCGACCACGAATTTATCCATTTAGGGCCAGTTGTAGAAGAGTTAGAACTGGAAAAATACGGATTAGAATATCTTTACTGCGATCCAGTGGCGTTTTGTCCGCATCCAGACGGCAAATATTTCTTAGCGCACGGTTCCGTAGAAAAAACTTGTGCAGAAATTGCCCGCTACAACGAACGCGATGCGAAAAAATATGCCGAATATACAGATTTTTGGCAGCGCGCTTTAAGCGCGATGATTCCGATGTTTAACGCGCCGCCAAAGTCTATAATAGATATTGCCGGCAACTACGATATTGCTAAACTCAAAGACTTATTTTCAGTCATTGGTTCTCCAGACAAAACGCTAGACTTTATTCGCACGATGATTACCAGCGCTGAGGACATTCTCAACGAGTGGTTTGATGAGGAATTTTTGAAAGCACCTTTGGCAAGACTGGCCGCAGAGTTGGGCGCGCCTCCTTCACAAAAAACCATTGCTGTAGGCGCAATTATGATGGCAATGCGCCACAATCCTGGGATGGCGAGGCCGCGCGGAGGAACGGGTGCATTGGTGCAAGCGCTGGTCAATTTAGTGAAAAGCTATGCGGGTGTTATACTTACTGACCAGCACGTCGAGAAAATATTAGTTGATAACGGCCGCGCTGTCGGTGTTAGAGTTGCAGGCGGCACAGAATATCGAGCTACTAAAGGCGTCATTTCTAATATTGATGCGAAGCGTTTGTTTCTGCACTTGATGGATGATAGCGATGTTGACAGTGCCGATCCGAATTTGCGGGAAAGATTGGAGCGCAAAATTGTCAATAACAATGAGACAATTCTGAAAATAGATTTAGCTCTCAATGAAGTACCTAAGTTCGATCGCTGGAACCATAAAGACGAATATTTAATGGGTTCTGTTTTGATTGCTGATTCGGTGAAACACGTGGAAATTGCTCATACTCAGCCTGCGATCGGCAAAATCCCCGATTCCGATCCGTCGATGTATGTGGTGTTTCCAACGGTACGAGACCCGTCAATGGCTCCCCCCGGACACCATACGGCTTGGATTGAATTTTTTGCTCCTTACCAAATCGAAAATGCTGAAGGAACCGGCCAGCACGGTACGGGTTGGACGGACGAGCTGAAAAACAAAGTTGCCGATCGCTGCATTGACAAATTAGCAGAATACGCACCCAATATCAAGAACTCAATTATCGGCCGCCGCGTGGAAAGTCCGGCGGAATTGGGAGAGCGTTTGGGGGCGCTGAAGGGGAATTATTACCACGTTGACATGACGCTGGATCAGATGATATTTTTCCGTCCGTTACCCGAGTTGGCGAATTACAAAACGCCGATCGACGGTTTGTTCCTCACCGGTGCCGGCACGCACCCCGGCGGCTCGATTTCGGGGATGCCGGGACGCAATACGGCTCGCGTGTTCATGCACTCGCAGCAGCCGATCGCGCAAACGTTGAGCGATGCGGCTAATTCTCTGAAATCGACGGCTAAGTCGGTATTTCGGATTAATTAGAAGTAAGATTTTTAACCGCAGATGAACGCAGATAAACGCAGATGAATTACATCTGCGTTTATTTGTATTAATTTATCAGTGTGCGAGTGCGAGAATTTTTTCGGGTTGATTCCCTGTGAGGGGAAAACGATTTGCGATCGCACTTAACACCCTTTCTAAATCGGGAGCATCTTTCGCCAATGTTGGCTGCTCCTCCCGTTCGGTCAAATCTGTTAAAATATTCAGGATGATCGTTGCTAAATATTCATCAGCATTATCCAACAAACTCAATAGCTTCTCGATATCTTCTTTCGCGCCCAACCAGTACCGCGCTCCCAGCAATTCAGCTTTTACTGATAAAGGAAGTTCCGAGTTTAGATACTCTTCCAGTTTTGGCAATAGCTGCGGCGTACCTAAAAGCCCGATCGAATTAGCAGCATACCCTCTAACTGCTTTATCTTCATCAACATCAAGCAGTGAAAGCTCCAGAGTTTCTATAGCTGATGGTTCTTCTAAATATCCAAGAGTTTCTGCTGCTGATGCGCGAACCAGTGCTGAAGGGTCATTTCTGAGAATATATTCTATCGGTACAACCGCAGGACTATAACCAAGTTCTCCCAGTGCCTCCACTGTTTCAGACCTAACCAGTTCTTCAGGATCGTTTAGCAAAGGCATTAATGCAATGCCAACTGTCTCTACTTCCTCTGAACCGAGATAACCTAATGCCTCGGCTGCCTCAGCTCTAATTGATTCATCGGCGGATTTTAGCAATCTTAATATCTTCGGTACAGCTTCATAAACTTCTGCATCTACAAGCTGTATCAATGCTTCTGTTTGCAGGGTATAATCATCTGAATCGCAATAATCTAGCAGTGTTTCAGTTGTCAGCTTATCCATAATTTTTGCACCTCCCTAAATTTTAGTGCTTCCAGCCTAGGTTATTTTCACACTTAGTCAGTTAGATTGAATGGCATTACGCAAGTATCAAAATGAATAAGTGTGAGTAATTCGACATCCCCCAAAACTCTCTGAATTTCGTGGTACTACACTAATTGCAGACTAATTTTGGGAGATATTTCTTTGAGCAGCTTACCTTTTGGTCTTCTTCTTTTTGCCGCTGGATCGGCTATGTCTGTCACCAAAGAATTTCTGGGTGCTTTTAATTTTTTCCATTTTTTCTTTATCTTTATCGCGTTTAGCTTGCTGTTTCAATATTTCGAGTGCTTCAGGCATATCTGATGCTCTTTTTTCGGCGATTAGTTGTTTAGCTTGTTCTACAATACCCGTATCAGCTACATTACCTTCAGATGTCATAGTGTTTTATTTTAGGTTTATTATAAGGAATTATCAAAAATATTACGGACTGTTCATATATGATTACATTTTAACTCAGATATCAAACCTTGTCAATAAAGGATTTTCTACTTTGGTGGAGGTTTATTTAACTTGTCTGTAATTAGTTTGATTTATTGGTTTTCACCGCCCTTCTGGGGTTATGGATATTGGTGCGAGATATCAGTTATCATAAAGTCATACTTTATGTGGATGAAAAGACCTGCCAAAAGTTGACATAGTGAAAGATGGCGTTACCCTTTTTTGAGCGATGGCAAACCGAGTTTTGATTGTCGGCGGGCGCGGACGAATTGGCAGCAGCGTTGCCCAAGATATTCTCACCTATACCGACGCAGAAATTACTGTTACCGGACGCGATCCCAATGGCTCTCTTCCAGCAGAGTTGCCGTCGGATCGATCGCGCTATTTAGCTTTAGATTTAGCAGACAGTGCAGCTTTGCAACAAGCGGTTTCATCCTCTAACCTCGTCGTGCACTGTGCCGGGCCTTTTCACTACCGAGACGCTGGCGTGCTGAAAACTTGCATCGAAGCAGGTGTTAATTATACCGATGTCAGCGACAGCCGCAGTTTTACTCGGAGAGCTTTAGACTGCCGGGAACTTGCTAAAAATGCCGGGGTGACAGCGATTATCAATACGGGCATTTTTCCGGGGGTTTCTAACAGCATGGTGCGCCGAGATGTGGAGCAGTTAGATACCGCAGAACACATTCATTTGAGTTATGTTGTCGGCGGTTCTGGGGGTGCTGGCGTTACCGTCATGCGTACTACTTTTTTGGGTTTGCAAACTCCTTTTGATGTTTTGGTTGATGGCAAACTACAGCAAATCAAACCCTACACCGATCGCGAAACGATAGAATTTCCCGCACCCTACGGCAAAACAGGCGTTTACTGGTTCGATATGCCGGAAGCAATTACTTTGCCCGAAACTTTCCCAGTGAAAACAGTTATTACTAAATTTGGCACTTCTCCCGACCTTTACAATCACCTTACCTGGTTTGTTGCTAAATACTGGCCGGATAGCTGGCTGAAAAATAATTCAGTCATTGAGTTTTTGTCTTATGTCAGCTACGGGATGACTTCTGTTACCAATAATTTTAGCGGTGTGGGCGTGGCTGTGCGATCGCAAGTGAGCGGCATCAAAAACGGTCAACCCGCAAAAGTGCGATCGACAGCGGTACACCCGAATGCTGCCACAGCAACGGGCATCGGTACTGGCAGCATTGCTCAATTGATGTTAGAGGGCAAACTGACAAAACCGGGGGTTTGGTCGGTAGAACAGGCTCTTTCTACTGAGCTGTTTGAAGCAGCTATGCAGAACCGAAACCTCAACATAGAGCAGGTTTTCTTGTAGTTCGATCGGGTTTTTATAGGAAGTTTAGATGTTTGGTCAAGGGGCTTTTTTTGATGAACCTAAGAAGGACAGGCGAGACGCCTGTTCCACCTATAGCAATCAGATCGGATTGGCACAAGATAAAAACCTTTTTGTCTTGCGAGACTCCTTGTTGAACAAGGATTTCAGGATTTCTAGGACTAGCAAATCAATTAGGATTGCTATAGAAAGACCCAGAAGAGAAGAGTAAGGGTTTGAAATTGATAGGAAAACCGCTAGATGGGTTTTTTGTAGGAATGGGGATCGCCCCTCAGACAACCTCATAAAAGATGAGTTCCGCTTGTTTAACTAATCTATCTTTTGGTAGAAGTAATGGTAACAAGCAGGAGCTTAATATGTTGCACATCACGATAAATATCTCTGTTCGCTCGATCGCTCTTTGGTAGCTGCGACAAAGATGGCGCTTCAACCAAGGTTCTTGACGCGCGATCGCCCGATCGGGAAAACAAACACGACAATTTTTGCGACAAAATACGAGGAGACGTTGATATGAAGCGGGTTTTAAAAGCTCTTAGATTTTAGAGGCGACCCCACGGATAAATTCGGGGGAAGAGAGGATTTTCGATTTTAGATTTGGGATTGATTCCACGGATAAATCACGTGGCGGGTACTATCAAGAAATTCTTGGTCAAAGCATTTTGCTGGTATTTTTCAGTCTAGGATGCACATAAACTCGATCGTGCGGGAGTTTTGTACCAGCGCTGCTGAATGCAGCGAAGTGTTTGGGTAAGGAACGCACGTGCGGACTTAAGTCCGCAGCCGGATTGCGGACTGAAGTCCGCACTACGAACTGTTTTTTTATGGTAATCGAGCGGACATCATATGACACTATTTTCAAGGCGAGTTTAGCAAAGTTATTGGGGATTTTTAGCCCCTCTCTACATCGGGAGGGGTATTTTTCGGCTGCGTTGAAATCGCTTTTTTCAGAAAGCAAGATTTGTGCGCGGTTGGTTGTCCGGCTGGGGGTGCAGCGGCTTGTGCAAGAAAATATATCTGTAGGGGCGAAGCATGACCGCAGTGAATATGAGATATAACTAATAACTTATATGCGGTCATGCTTCGCCCTCTTCAAACAAAAGTGAGATGCACCCTCCGGCTGGGGGTGCAAAAAAACTTATTAACAACGGAGTTTGAGATGGACATTATTTTTTGAATATTAGGCTTAAAATTAAACTAATTCAGGACTCAGGCATCGATCGCATATTTCGGTCATTCTTCGCAATCTGCGCCATTCTATCCCAGCCGGAGCGTAAAGCGTCGGTTGCTTCAAGTCCGATAATTGTTAAGAATCTAAATCCTTTCATTCAAAATCGGTATAACTTGTGGATGCAATGTTGGAAAGAGCTTGGACACTCAAGCAAAATTTAATTGACTTTGTGCTGGATGCTGAGGGAGAGTTGGCGGTAGCTTTAGAAGCTTTTGCCGCAATTCGCTCGACGGGCGAGCGCTACGATATTGCTCAACAAAATCAGGTAATTGACAGTTTTACAGTCGAAGGTAAAGTCGGAAACAAAACGCCGATCGACCTTTTTGTCGAAAGTCAGCCCGATTTAACCGAGGGCGAGATCAGTTTGCTAAAAAGTTGGGGTCAAAAAAGCTTCACCGGCTTGTTTGAAATTACTCAAATTTCCCCTGACAGCTTCGAGGTGACAAACTGGCTGACGGCGAAGCACTACAATGTCAAGCCCAACAGCGCTAATTTCCTCCCAGAAATGTCTCGCTTTAAGTTAGGAGAAATCTTGCGGGCTCGGATTGCGCCTCTCACCGATGAGGCGTGGATACTCTCAGGGCCTCCGATTCCCATGGGGAAATTGGGCAAGCCGAAGTTGGCGGTGGCGATCGGCAGTTTCAAGCAAAATTACAAAAATAACCTGTACAGCGACGCCCCAGAACTGTTAGAGCAAGCTTGGAAGTCGGTAGAACAGTATCACGACGATTTTACCGAATTTTTTGGCGGCGACGAAGTGACGCTATCGGGATATCACCTCAACAAACAGTTGGCCCAATTTCAGGAGGTAATGACTAAAAAACGCTTAGCTGATATCGGCATCGATGGAAGTAAATCTCTCGCGGATATCGTTGAAGATGCCGGAATCGATCCCGAAGAAATCAAAGCAGTCGCGATCGCAGCAGCAGGCGCCGATACTAAAGCAGTTGAGGTGGCGATCGACAGCAATGCGAGTTCAAAAATGGTAACGCCGAAAGTCGAATTGCCCGATCGCTTCAAAAAAGCCGAAAAGGTGACAGCGCTTTCTCATTCCCGCTGGGGACAAACCTTTTTGTCTAACTACAGCCAGTTTACCGAAATGCTCGCAGCCGAGGACTTTTCCACCATTCCCGGTTACGAGAAAATGGTTCGCAGCTATCTAGAAGATCCGGCAATTAATGCCTGGATTTGGTGGCGGTTAGCTAAAGTTAATCCAGCGAAATTATCACAAATCTTGCAAACAGTATTGCAGCGCACAGACTTTCAGATCGAGACCGATTTAGATTCCCTACTGCAAGAGTATAAAAAACCCTTAGAACCCGAACTCCCGGAAATTGCCAGCGTTCCCCTGCACCTGCACAACTTATTTCAGGAAGCTTTAGGCGAAGTTCACAAGTCAAAGTCCAAGCCGCAGGACAAAAAGAAAAGCTCTAAGGGCTTTAAATCGTGATTGTGCGATCGCGATGGGGACGAACTCACCGCATTTGATATGAGAGTCGGTTTTAACCGACTTTAGCTTTGAGGCAGGGGTTTAAACCCCTGCCGGACTCCGGCACAAGTCAAAAGCTCGATCGAGCTTTTATTCCTAATCGGGCTGCGCCGACTCACCAAGCAGTCTCACAATAGAAAATTCAAAACTATTAATTAAGTTTGTAGTGAGGACTTTAGTCCTTCTTCACTCCAACCGGAAGGACTGAAGTCCTGACTACAAACCTGTTCTTTTCACTCTTCAACTTGTCTGACAGCCATGCGTTGCAGCGGCAGGCTGAGGATGCTAGAAGCAGTCAACAAATAAGAAAGAACAGTAGTCAGCTTCAAACTCAGCAACAACCAGCTATCCTCTGGCAAGTGAAGTTTCAGCCCGAAAACAGATATGCAGTAAACTATCCAGTAAGTAAAGCTCATCTTGATCAGGATTTCTTCGCTCAAAGTACGCGCGGCGAAGCTATCCCCTAGGGAATCGTCAGCCCCGTCAGAGGAGGCATTATCGCTCAGCACGACTAGACCCGCAATAGCAGCGACAAAAGAAACGATCACCAGATTGTCATGCCAGTTAAGCTCAAGCATTTCTAAAACTCCGCTTTTATCGTAATTTTTGGAATTAGACATCAGTCTAAAGGATAAGTTTTCCCGCTCCAAGCAATAGTTACAATTTGACACAGCCACAGTTACAAATCGCAATGAAAATTCACCGCAACCGCCCGCCACAGGCTCGTTTAGTCAATCGCAAAGGACAATTCACCTTGGGTGTTGTCAAATTGGGAGTACCTCGCCTGCATTTTGCCGATCTATATCACAGGCTGCTAACTCTTTCTTGGCCACAATTTTTCATGCTGATTTGTCTGTCGTATGTACTCACAAATTCTTTATTTGCCTTAGCTTACTTAGCGGGAGGAGATTGCATTGCTAATGCACGGCCTGGTTCATTCAAAGATGCTTTTTATTTCAGCGTGCAAACAATGGCGACAATCGGCTACGGTGCCATGTATCCGCGCACCGAGTACGCTAATACTATAGTTGCGATCGAAGCGTTTTTTGGTTTGTGGGGAGTCGCAATGGTGACGGGACTGGCTTTTTCAAGATTTTCTCGAGCAACCGCTAGAGTTATCTTCAGCCGCGTAGCTATAATCGCTCCTTTCAACGGCGTTCCGACTCTGATGTACCGCGCAGGAAATCAGCGCTTCAACCAAATTTTAGAAGCACAGCAGCGAGCTACTTTAATCCGCGACGAAGTAACATCGGAAGGAGAATATATGCGGCGTTTTTACGATTTGCAATTAATGCGGAGTCAATCTCCTATTTTTGCCTTAACTTGGACGGTAATGCACACAATTGATGAGAACAGTCCTTTGTACCAACTTACCGCCAAAGATTTGATCGAGCAGCACGCCGAAATTGTAATTACGCTAACGGGAATTGACGAGACAGTTTCGCAAACTATACACGCGCGACATTCTTTTGTAGCGTCAGAAATTGTGTGGAATATGCGGTTTGTAGATATTATTTCGAGAACTCCGGATGGCGGGCGGGTGGTTGATTATACTCGGTTTCACGATGTGAAGCCTGTGGAATAGAAGTTTTGATTTAGCGCTAGAATTAGGTGTATTGCAACACAAGCCGTAGGGACACGGCACTGCCGTGTCCCTACCTCTGTTAGATTTAGCCAGTCCTAGAAGACCTGTAGGGCAAAACAAGTTAATATTTATGAACTCAATAACTGCGAACATGACACTGAAAGAATTGCAACCGCAACTTTTGGCGTTAACTCCTGAAGAAAAGACTCAAGCTATACTATTTTTAGCCCAAAGTTTAACCAACTTTTGGTCTGGAATTCAAAAGACTCCCGGCGTGTGCGGTGGCGATGCTTGCATCAGACAAACGCGCATTCCTGTTTGGGTGTTGGTGAATGCTCGCCGTTTAGGTATTTCTGAATCTGAACTGTTAGAAGATTATCCGACTCTGCGTGCCACTGACTTGGCAAATGCTTGGGCATATGCTGAGGCATATCCTGACGAGATTGAAACAGCAATTCAAGAAAATGAGGATGATTGAAAAGTGGCACGTTTTTATATTTGTTGAATGAAGTTATGAGTTACATTATTATCTATTCTTGGCTGGCAATGCGTACTATACAATTGGCACTTAAATAGGCTCAATAAATCTGGGTGGCAAGTGCTAGAATAGTTTGACGATCACCAAACATATATTTTTTACCACTTAGTACGAATAACGAACATGACACTAAAAGAATTACAACCGCAACTCCTGGCGCTAAGTCCAGAGGAAAAAACTCAAGCTATACAATTTTTAGCCCAAAGTTTAAGTAACTTTTGGTCGGAAATTCAAAAGACTCCCGGCGTAATGGGCGGCGAAGCTTGTATCAGACAAACGCGGATTCCTGTTTGGCTGTTAATAAGTTATCGCCGTCAAGGTGCTAGCGATGCTCATATTTTAGAAGGTCATCCGGATCTGAGTGCTGCCGATTTGGTAAATGCTTTTGCTTATGCTGAGGCACACATTGAAGAGATCGATCGAGGTATTCTAGAACAAGAAAAAGAAAGCGACACCTAAACGATTGTTAGAAACCCATAAGTATTAAAATAAATAAAAGACTCCTTGTAATATGCGAATAATTCATACTGCTGACTGGCATTTGGGACGACGTTTTCGAGGGATCGATCGCACTTCTGAAATTGCGATCGCCCTAGAACAAATATTGAAACAAGCCAAGGAGCTCGATGTTGATGCCGTGTTGGTCGCCGGTGACATTTTTGACGTTCCCAACCCTCCAGCCTATGCTGAGCGCATTGCCTATCAATTTTTCTGCGAACTCCAAGCTGCCGAAATTCCCGCAATTGCGATCGCCGGCAATCACGATTCAGCATCCCGCATCGACAGCATCGCGCAACTGCTATCCCTTGCCGGCGTTCGCGCTTTAGGTAAACCCAGGCGATCGGCAGACGGTGGCAGCATTACTCTGAATACCAAAAATGGTAAACTATGCGTAGGAGCGATGCCTTTTGCTTCCGAACAAAGACTCTTAGATGCCAATTCTCTGTGGCACTCTGGCGACGCCAACCGCCGTCAAGATTACCGCGAGATTGTAGCAGATTTACTGCAAAATTTAACCACAGATTTTCGAGACAATACTGTGAATATGCTGATGGGACACATGAGCATTGACGGTGCTCGCTTGGCTAAATCCGAAGTCGCTTATTACACGCGGGAAAAATACCTGCACCCGTCGCAAACTCTGCCGCCAGAAGCTCAGTATGTAGCCCTCGGACACATCCACATTCACCAGCGCATTGCTAAGAATTCTCCCGCTTATTATTCCGGTTCTTTGATTCAGTTAGATTTTGGAGAAGCCGAACAGGAAAAAGGATTTTGCTTGATCGAAGTTGAGCCGGGAAGTCAAGCCAAAGTAGAATTTAGACCGGTGGCTTGCCACAAACCGTTAAAAGTGCTTCAATGTGATAATGACAATCTCGATCAAATTTTAGAAGCTCATCAATATCATCCTGGTTTTTTGAAGGTAATTGTCGAATTGGATAGCCCGCAAATCGGATTAGCCGATCGCGTGCGGCAAATCTGTTCTCAAGCGCTGTTAATTGAACCGCGCTATCGGGATGCACCGCTAGAACCAACAGAGAGCACTAATATCGATCCCAACAACTTCGATCCAGCAGCAGAGTTCTGCAACTATTATCAAAACCGCTTGGGAACGACACCACAACCCGCTGTATTGGAGGGATTTGAGAATTTGTACAAGAAGTTTAAGGAAACAGTTAATAGTTAAATAGGTAATTGGTAATTGGTGATGGGTAATTGGTAATTCTTTGCCATTGCTCGCGAGCTCGCGAACAAACTTGATAAGGGGAGCATCTCAGTTTTAATTTTATAGTGCTGTCCCCGCTCGCAATCTATCCAACACTCTCGAGCGGGGACAGCACTGTAAAGAAATTGTTTTTTTGCAAAAGTGAGATGCTCTCCTTGATAAGTACCCTAAAACTCCGAACAACGTAATTGTAAAAATCCCGAAATCTAAAATCCAAAATCTCAAATCTAAAATCAGTATGCGTCCACTAGAACTTTTGCTCGAAGGATTTACCAGCTTCCGCCGGGAACAGCGCTTAGATTTTTCTCAACTCGATTTGTTTGCAATTACTGGTGCTACTGGTGCGGGCAAATCTTCACTGCTAGATGCCATGACTTACGCGCTTTTTGGTACGACAAATCGCAGTGGCAAACAAGTAGCTGATTTGGTAAGTCAAGGAAGCGAAAATTTAAAGGTGCAGTTGCGTTTTGCTGTGGGTTTGGCACAGTATCGGGTGACGCGGAGATGGCGTTTTCGTCCGAAATCTCCCGAGAATAAGGTGATTTTGGAATGTTGGCAAGATGGCAATTGGGAAACTTTGGGGACGAGTATTGTTGCTGTTCAAAATACGATTGAACAGATTTTGGGGATGGATTTTGATACTTTTACAAGAGCCATTATTCTGCCTCAAGGCAAGTTTGATGAGTTTATTAAAGGAGATACTTCTAAACGCCGGGAAATTTTGCGGCAGCTAGCGGGATTTGAGATTTTTGAGCAGATGCGGAAGGAAGCAAACGAACTCGCGAAGTTGCTGAAACAGGAACGGGAAATGGTGGAAAGACAGTTGGCTGAGTTGAGCGCTCCGGCGGCGAATGAGGTGGAGCTAAAACGATCGCAACTTTGGATTTTAGAGCAGCAATTACCTCAGTTCGAGCGCGCTGTTATGGAAGCTCAGAAGGCTGTGGATGAAGAAGAACAGCTATTTTCCCAAATCACTCGCTGGCAAGAGTTGCAACAAGAATTAGCGCAATTAAATGCTAGTTCCGCCGAGATTACAATTTTAGCACAGCGTTTAGAAAGAGCGCAAGCTGCGAACCATTTACAGGGAGATTGGGCTTTATTGCGATCGGCTCGCAGTCAGTATGAAACTGCCGAAAGTGCTGCTTTATCAGCGCGGGAGCGGTTAACTAAAGCTCGCTCGGAGCTAGCAACAGAGCAGCAGCAATTTGAAGCAGCCAAAGCCAAATCTGAGGTATTAGCACCACAAATTAAGGCTCGCGAAGATGCTCTGGCTGCTGCAAAAGTATATGAAGAACAGCGCACTCAATTAGACAAAGAAGTTGCCCTCGCCCAGAAAAATCAACAGGAAAAACTGCGGTTTCTTCAAGTAGCAGATAAAGAACTGCAAGCTGCTAATACTAAAATTCAGGCGGCTGGTTTTCGGGTTACTCAAGTAGCGGCAATGCTCGAAAAGTATTCGCCCGGAGGAAAGCGTTTTGAAAAATTGCAGGAAGTTGCACCTTTATTGATGGAACTTCAACTAATTGCCAAACAGGTAAAAACTCAGCGCGAACAGTTGAATAAATCTGTCGCCGAAAAAGCCAGCGCCGAACAGAATTACGTGCAGGTTGCGACTAATTTAGCAGCAGCAGAAATCAGGCTAAAAGAGTGCAGTGCCGAGTTAGAAGCGGTGGAAACTGCTAATGCGGAAGCGGCGCGTTTAGAGAGTGTTGCTGCTGTCAGGATGTCGCTGAATGCTGGCGATACTTGCCCGGTGTGCGGGGGGGTGCATCCTGAGAGCGATTTGCTCCCTGCTTTGCCGATTTCTAAGATTGTCGATGTTGCTGGTTTGCGCCGGAAAGTGGCGGCTGCAAATCAGGTTTTGCCAACTGCTCAAATGGCGGTGGCTGAGGGGAAAAGCGCAGTTTTTGCCTGCGAGCAAAAACAGTCAGAAATTGCTCTAGCATTGGAATTGACAGAGAAGAGAGTTGCTCAGTTGCAGCAGCAAATCACTCAAGTTCTGGAAAATCCGCAGTGGGAAGTCTTGCAGTTGCAGCAGGAGTTGGTTATACTTGCAGATAGCGATCGCCAATACCGCGAAACCGAGCAGCAATTCCAACTCGCATCCTTTGAATATAATAATTACGAACAAAGATTCAATTTTGCAGCGACGACTCAAGCAGCTAAACAGCAAGAATATCAAGATGCGATCGCCGAATCAGACCGTCGGAAGCAGCAGTTGCAAAGTTGTGTGAATGCGCTTTATCAAATTACGGAATATCAACCCTATGCTAATTTAGCAAAAGCTTTAGCAGAAGACAAGCAAGAGTTGGCAAATCTGCTGACAACTGCCGAAAAATCGTATCAAACCGCTCAAAATACTGCTATTCAAGCAGCCGAGAGAGAGCAACAAGCGGGGGAGGTTTTCGCACAAGCCCAAGCTAGCAAACAGCAGTTAAACCAGGATTGGTTAGCAAAATTAACAGCGGCTGATTTCACAGAAGAGACGTTTCTAGCAGCGGTGGCGCCCGTTAGCGAACAATCGCAGTGGGAAAATGCGATTCGGTGTGTACGCGAGTCAAAAATTCAGTTGGAGACGCGGGCGAAGGATTTAAGCGAGGCGATCGCAGGCAGGACTACCGATGAAGATATATTAGCACAAGTGCGATCGGCAAAACACGCCGCCCAAGAAAAATTCAAACAAGCCAACAACAACCGCGCCGAACTTTTAGCGTGGATTCAAGTAGCAGCCCAAACCCTCGAACAAGCCGAAAGACTGTCCCAGCAAATTACAAATTTCACAGAACAAGAGCAAACCTATCACACCTTAGCGCAGAATCTGAAATCCAACGAATTTCAATCCTACATCTTAGAACATTTAGAAGCAGAATTAGTCGGCAGCGCCACCTTGATTTTGCAAGAATTAACCGAAAATCGGTACAAGTTAAAAAACCAAGACGGCGAATACTGGGTAACAGATAATTGGAATGGCGGCGAAGCTAGACGAGTGCGAACCCTTTCCGGTGGCGAAACATTTGCCACTTCCCTATCAATGGCTTTAGCTTTATCAGAAAAACTATCTCAAGGAGCTCAACTGGGCAGCTTATTTCTGGATGAAGGATTCGGCACTTTAGATGCAGAAACCCTCGAAAGCGTCACTCAAATTTTAGAATCGTTGCGGCAGCGAGAAAGGCTAATTGGAGTGATTACTCACGTTAGAGGATTGGGTGAAAGATTGCCCGCACAAGTTAAAGTATTTAAGTCGCCCCAAGGTTCTAGAATAGAAATAGAAAGAGTTTAAAAGACCGGGCGGTTGGAAACCGCGTCTACACAAGCAAAACCCGCCTCCGCGGGTTGAAGATTTGCCCGTTAAAATTATGTTTTTTTTCTTCAGTTGTTTTCTTCAGTCCGCGGAGGCGGACTTCCCTTGTGTAGACGCGGTTTCAACCGCCGTATACAAACAAAATTAATCCTAAAAACAGACTTAAATTAAATGAAAAATTACCCAACTCGAATGCAATCAGTACAATCGCCAATCATCCCAGTAGTAGGCGAACTAATCCGGCAAAATCCGGGAACGATATCCTTAGGACAAGGCATAGTTTACTACAATCCGCCCCAAGAATCATTTGAAAAAATCCCCGACTTCTTCGCAAATCCCGACAATCATAAATACAAAGCAGTCGAAGGAATCCCAGAATTACAAGATGCCATCGCGGCCAAACTCAAAACAGATAACGGCATAGAAATTAACACCCAAAACTGCATAGTCGTTACCGCCGGCAGCAATATGGGATTTACCAATGCCATTCTCGCCATCACCTCGGCGGGAGACGAAGTTATCATTCAATCACCTTATTATTTCAACCACGAAATGGCTGCTGTCATGGCAAATTGCCGTCCCGTGATAGTAGAAACTGACGCCAACTATCAACTCAATATTGTTGCGATTAAAAAAGCAATCACCGAAAAAACGCGAGCAATTGTCACCATTTCACCTAACAACCCAACAGGCGCGGTTTATTCTGCCGAATCTCTCCGGGAAGTGAACGAGATTTGCCGCCAACACAATATTTATCACATCAGTGATGAAGCCTACGAATATTTTACCTATGACGGCGTGAAACACTGTTCGCCCGCAAGTTTTTCCAACAGCAGCGAACATACAATTTCCCTGTTTAGCCTTTCCAAAGCCTACGGTTTTGCGAGTTGGCGCATCGGGTATATGGTAATTCCACAGCATTTGCTGGTTTCGGTGAGGAAAATTCAAGATACCATCTTAATTTGTCCGCCGGTAATTTCCCAGTATGCAGCCCTGGGAGCCTTGCAAGTTGGTAGAGGTTACTGCGATAATTATGTAAGGGCGATCGCATTTGTGCGCCAACTCGTATTAGACGAACTCAATACCATCCAAAATCTGTGTACAATTTCCCCAGCCGCCGGGGCTTTCTACTTTTTCTTGAAAGTTGACACCGAACTCGATACAATGGAATTAGTAGAGCGATTAATTCGCGAACATCAAGTAGCAGTGCTTCCCGGCACAACCTTCGGTATGGATAGCGGCTGCTATTTGCGCGTTGCTTACGGTGCCCTAGAAATTGCAACAGCAGCCGCAGGAATTAGCAGGCTTGTCAAAGGTTTGAAGACAATTTTAAACCAGTAACATAGGATATTAAAAAATGGTTGCAACTAACTTTAAATCTGAACGCATTCTTGAGAATGCCTCCGTTGAAAAAATTGCTACTTTGCGTGCTTTGATGGCAAACTATGACTTAGATTGCTATTTCATCCCAGCAGTTGACGAACACTTAAATTTATCAGTCCCAGCCGCAAAGCAGCGACGAGCTTGGATTTCCGGTTTTACGGGTTCGGCTGGCGATTTGTTAGTTGGCAAAAATTCGGCTTGGTTGTTTGTGGATTCCCGTTATTACGAACAAGCAGAGTTGCAAGTCGATGCCGGATTGATTCAAATATCGAAACTCGGCTTAGAAGGAAATTTAAGCTTAATTGAAACTTTAGAAAAACTGGCGACTGAATCTGCCCAAAAATTAACTAAAATTAGATTCGGTTTTGATCCGTTTACCGTAGCCACAGAGCAATATCAAAATTGGGTGAAAAAATTTGCAACAGTGGGAATTGAACTCGTACCGATACCGGAGAATTTAGCAGACAAGGTTCGACAAACAGCAGAGACTTTACCCGCGATTGACGAATCTCCTATATTTAGCTTACCAGCATCCCTGACCGGAGAAACCTGCGACGAAAAATTAGTCCGAGTCAGGGAAGCGATGCAGAAAGCCAACATCGACTTGCTCCCAATTACCAACCTCAATCAAATAGCGTGGCTGTTCAATCTGCGAGGCTCGGATATTCCCCACATTCCCATTTTCATATCCTACGCGATTGTCACCGCAGGTGCAGCATTTTTGTTGACAAATCTCGAACGAGTTTCACCGGAAATCGAGCAAGAATTGGCGGCGGCTGTAACTTTGCTTCCCTACTCCGACTATCCGTCAACCTTGGAACTTTGTTTGAATTTGCGGAAACAAGTTCGGGTGCTGTTGGATGCGAAACACAGTACAGCAGGCACTTACCAGTTATTGTTAAACCAGCAAAAAGCTAGTGAAAATAAGATAGAAATAGTTTTCGAGCCAAATCCCGTAGAAGGGATGAAAGCTCGGAAAAATCCTGTGGAAATCGAGCAGATGCAATCTGCTAATTTTAAGGCAAGTCGAGCTAAAACTCTAACTTTAAAGTGGTTGACAGAACAGCTAGAAAATGGTAATGTATTGACGGAGTTTGATGTTAAAGAAAGTATCGAAAGTTTTTATCAGCAAGAAGCTGATTTTCATATTTTAACATTTAGAACGATCGCAGGTGCGGGAGCAAATAGCTCGATCGTACATTACGGCACTCCCAGCCCCGAAATCACGCTAAAACCCGGAGAATTGCTGCTGCTAGACTCAGGCGCACAGTATCTAGCCGGGACAACCGACGACACCAGAACCATGATAGTCGGGGAACCGACAACGCAGCAAATCGAACACTACACCACAGTTTTGATAGCACACATCAACTGTGCCATGCAGCAATTCCCCAAAGGTACAACCGGATCGCAGTTAGATGCGATCGCCCGTGCGGTATTATGGCAACAACAGCTAGATTACGGACACGGCACGGGCCACGGAGTCGGCGCATTTTTAGCCGGTCACGAAGGCCCCAACGGTATCAGCAAATTTGTCCAATATCCCCTCGAACCGGGAATGGTAACGAGTATCGAACCGGGATATTACGAACCAGGCTGGGGCGGAATTCGCCTTGAAAATCTCTATGTTGTCAGGGAAATGCCGTCTAAAAACGGTACGGCTTGGTACGGATTTGAACCGCTGACGTATATTCCGTTCGAGCAAAAATTGATAAATGTCGATCGGCTATCAACAACTCAACTACAATGGTTGAACAACTATCACGCTTCAGTAGTTGAGAAACTCTCACCCGTACTCGATACTGCTACAATCACCTGGTTGAAAAAAGCCTGTACTGCGTATTGAAAAAATAGGTACGTTGTTGGGCTTTAGCCCTCTTTCAAGATATAAATAAAGAGGGCTAAAGCCCAACAACGTACCTTGATTTGGATTATAATAAATTCGCCTTAAGCAAACGTCTTTTCAATCCAGAGCGACTGCTATATTTATTATGCAGTTGTTGAACCCGTGTGAAAAATTTAACTGTTTGTTTTTGATAATCCGCTAAATCTTGGAGTTTTAAAAGTAACAGCACTACTTCATCGTAAGAGCTAGAAGTTCCTTTTTGAATAAGAGCGTCTATATCTTCCCAAGCAGCCGTTTCTCGCTTAGCCAAAGCTTCTAAATCTCTGATTCGTGCAGCTTTAGCTTCCTGTCCTCTTCTTTCTTCTTCCTTCTTTTCTTCCTTTTCTGCGCTTGCTAAAAGCTGACGAATTGTTCGTTTACCGGGATTTTCCTCTTGTCTAACTTCTATCATTCCTGATAATTTCTTACTCAATTCAATAGACAGATTAGATTCTCCTTTGAGTAACCGCATTAAAAAAGTATCGACTTCAGAACGTTCAAGTTTTTTGATAGCTTCTTTGATGCTACTTTCAGGAATTGAAGGTTTAGCAACACTCGCACTGATTGCAGCTTTGAGTAGATGCTCATCGACTTCAAAAATATCGATAAAAGCCTGTAACGATGAAGATAACTTACCGAAATTAGGAGGAACAGGTGGTTCTAGCCCTTCTTCATCATTTTCATCATCTTCATTTTCTTCATCATCATCTTCATCTTCGTCGTCTAATTCATCAAGATAGGTAATCCCTTTCAGCCAAGCTAAATAAAGTAAACGATAATCTCCCTGCAAAATTTCCTGACGCAAACCTATCAAAGAGGATAAATTTCCTTCTCCCTCTATCCACCCATTAAAACCTTCTTCCTCATTAATAGAAATTTCTAAAACAACAAAATTATTAATTTCCGAAACCTCAACTATGTCTTCAACACAATATTTCCGCATCATTTCGATATCAATCAAACCTTTGGGGAAACGAAACATTAGTTGTAGCGATCCCCAATTAGCTATGTAAAACATAGCATCGAAATATTTGATTAATAATTGTTTTTCGTTGCCCGGTAAGTCTCCATAGCTATAGACAAAGATAGCTCTGCTAGAGCTTATTTGTGCGCGACTAGACAGTTTGCTGATTGCTTCTTGTTCGGATTGAGTCAAACGTCGATCGACGCTTTGAAACTCGTAATATTGATATTCGCTCATTTTGGGTTATTCCAAGTACATCGAAGAGATGGCAAAGGCTTCTTCCGGCGTACCGTAGAAACTGCCATTTGGGAACATACAAGGCTCGTATTTTTCACTGCTATAGGCGTAAAATCCCAGAGTCCAAGCTTCTTCATCACTAAAGTAACGCAGCCGACACAGGTGAAGGGGGTTATTTCGTCTTTGTTCTAAATATTCTTCACGAGATACGCGAAGCTCTTTGAACGGAAAATCTAAGGGGACATCAGGTTCTGTGTAGGCATCAACGTAACAAAATTGACTGCGAAAACGGATGCCTAGGCGAGTGTATTTACCAGCGTAGTTAGCAGCAGCATAATTAAGAATACGCTGTTTCACCCGTTCTTGAACTGCCGGTGGGATTTTAACTCCTCCTGAATGTGGATCTTTTACCCAAGGGGACATTTCGCTGCTCCGGTACAGTGCTGACAAAGTTAGTGTAGAATAACTTGCTAACTTTAGTGGCCAACATTTAATCAAACTTGATAATCAGACGCTCAAGTTTGCGATCGCCCGATTCAATATAACCTTCAATATAACCATAGATATTTCTATTTTTGGAAAAAAGATTACGTTAACAATCAAAATTGCTGAGGCGGGTGACAAGGACTTTGAGACGCTTGCGGGGCAAAAAAAATTAAGGCTAGAAGTTATATCTAGCCTTAATTTCATGAAATAAGCTGGTGACAAGACTCGAACTTGCGACAGGCTGATTACAAATCAGCTACTCTACCAACTGAGTTACACCAGCAGTGAAAATTAATATAGCAAACTTATCGCCATTAGCGCAACCCCCTCAGCAAACTTTTTTGCAAATTCGCCCAAAACCTCTTCCGGTAAGGGCAGAACCGGAATTATCGTCTCCTGGGCGCACCCCGAGATCAGAAACCGGGTTTCTTCCGATATTTCTCGTCACTCAACCCAAATTTTTCGTAGAAACCCGGTTTCTAGCCCCTGTGGGTAAGTCGCGTGGTGGGGGCGGGTTTATCTAGATTGTTAATGGGAATTATAGATTGTTGGTGAACCCGCCCGTACAAGTATTGTGGTTAATTAGCGGATAGGATCTGCAACTGCCAACTGCCAACTGCCAACTGCCAACTGCCAACTGCCAACTGCCAACTGCCAACTGCCAACTGCCAACTGCCAACTGCCAACTGCCAACTGCCTAATCGCAACACCAAATCTTAATTGTCTCATCCGCGCTGCCGCTGGCTAGCAAATTGCCCGAAGGTGCGATCGCCACCGAGTATACCGTACCCGAATGTCCCTCAAGAGTGCTCAACAGCTCCCCCGTCTGCAAACTCCAAATATTAATCTTATTATCATCGCAGCCGCTAGCCAAAGTCAAACCGTCCCTACTGATAGCAACCGAATCGCCCCGACTTACATAATTCCGCAAAATATGCACAGCCTCATTCATCCCTAAATTCGCTACACCCTTTCGCTTCGCAGAATTAGAATTTAAGATCCGCAACAAACTGCCCGTGTGCAAATTCCGCAGCTTAATCGTATAATCATTGCTGACGCTAGCCAGAATTTGACCGTCCGGCGCGATCGCCACAGAATTCACCCCAACATTCAAACCCGAAAGAGTCCGCAGCAACTTACCGCTTTCCACATCCCAAACCTTGCTCGTCGCATCCGAACTCCCGCTCGCCAATATCTTACCATCCGGGCTAAAAACCACCGCATTCACATTGTCTGAATGACCCCTCAAAGTCCGCAGCAACTCACCAGTTCGCAAATTCCACAGCTTAATCGTATTATCAGCCCCGCCGCAGCTAGCAATTATCTGCCCCTTCGGGTTGATCGCCACCGAATTCACCTCCATAGAATGTCCTGGAAAAGTACACAATAGATCGCCATTGTACAAATTCCAAAACTTAATTGTTTCGTCCGAACTGCCGCTGACCAACATTTTTCCGTCATAGCTAATAGCAACCGAATTTACGCGATCGGAATGTCCCGTCAAAGTGCCAACTAATTCCCTTGTTTCTAAATTCCAAATCTTAATAGTTTTATCCCAACTGCCACTAGCCAGAATTTCGCCATCAGGACTAATCGCCAGAGAATTCACAAACGATGAATGTCCCGGCAGCGTGTAAGCGCACCGCCATTTCAGATTTTTTAATTTGTGAGCGAACTCCTTCGCCCGCTTTGATTTCGCCTCAGCTTCCTGTCTGCTTTTTAGTGCCTCCTCCTCCAAACGCTTGCGTTCCGCCCTAGCTTTCGCCTCTCGCAGTGCTAACCGCCGCATCTCTCCCTTATAGGTTATTCGCTGCTGCTCCTGAATTTCTTTAAGAGTTTCCATATACGGTAGGGCCCAATCTTGAGAAAACCATTCCTGAGCAAATTCCGCCTCTAAATTAAATAGCTGAGGTTCGTGAGTAAAATCTATTTTTAAATAATACAAATCCGCTAAAAAAGCCGCCAGCAACTTATGAATTGTCACAATTATTTGCCGAATAATCCGCAGTCTCACCTTTTCATCTTTCCCCTCGGCTTCCAACTGGTGATAAACTTCTTCCCAATTCCAAGGCTGCATCGCCACTAGGGAAACATTCTGATTGATGATTCCCCAAAAACCGACATGAAAATTAACTTCATAATCGCTGATGTCGCTGTACAATATAGCGGTTGGCACGGGAGACAAAACAGTCTGCAACCGCTCCACATCAATATCAGAAATAGGGTTTTTGAAATAATCTCCGTAAAACTGAACTGGAGAGGATTCTCCGTGCTGGGGGTAGTGCTGGTTCAAAAAAGTTCTCAACTTAGCCGGCAGCTCGATATTCAGATTGTGGCGAAACGAATCCGGGCAATCTTGGCTAATTTTGGCCGGAGCAACTAACAACAGCAATCGGTGCTGCTGCTGCTGCAAAATCTGTTCAGTTTCCTGCCTGCTCAAATTGGAAAACCAGTTGTCCCTGTCCCAAATAATTTGAATTTCGTTCAGCTTAACTCGAATTGCTTCTGATTGAATCTCCCGCATTAACTCGCGGCCAAGCCGACTAATAGTCCGCTGATCTCTCAATTCTTCCGCCCTAATTCGATTGGCGCGTTCTTCCTTTACCTTTTCTTCTTCTATGCTGGCGATCGCAATTAACTCTTGTTCTCGGGCCTGCTGCCGCTGCAAATACTTCACTTGTGCTTTAGTCCAGCGGGGGTCTTTTTTGATTTGCTGGTTCAAAGCAGAAGAACCAGACGGCTCAATTTCTGCATAGCGTTCGTTGACAGCGCTTGCTCCCAATCTTTCTCCCAATTCGCAGGCTACAGGTTTCAACAGTTCAATTAGGGTATCTGAGACGGGGCGAGGTAATACCATTTTAGATTTTAGATTTTAGATTTTAGATTGTCTGAGATTTCCGATTTTAGATAATCTATTAAATTTTAGATTGTCTTTCTTAAATAACTTATGAGATTTTAGATTGTCAATTGTAGAGGAGTTATTCGATGTATTGGAGATGTCTGACAATCGAATCAATTTCCTAACGAGATTTACTTGGCAGGCTGCGATCGGATTCCCCCCACGACGCGAAAGCCCCTAAAAAACACTATCTAGAGTCGATCGCCCTTTCTCCGAAACTCGCAACTCCAGCCTTTGACCTTTGAGGTCTCGCCCAGGTTTACAGCCTCAGCAGCTTAACTTAACAATGTTTATATTCTTTACATTTTACTGCGAATCCAGGCGTACAGCACCGGGCAACTAGGCTAAGAGACGCCCGATCGACCTTTTTTTTTACCAATTTTTTTTGCTTATTGCCATTTCGCTCGCCCTTGTCTATAATCGTACTTCACCACCATAATTACGGTATCCCGACCTAATAACCGTACTTTAGTAAAGGAACAAATATAATGAGCCCGTGGCAACACCTAACTCAACAATTTCACCGACCACAACAGCTACCAATTAGCCAAAATCGATCGCTGACTGCACTTAAAAGATTTGTGTCGCTATTTGTAGTAGGAATAACTTTAAGTTTGGCAATTGTATCCTGCCAGCAGGGAACCCCAACAAACCCAGCAGCCAACAAAGGCAAAGTAGAATTAACCCTCGTTTCCTTCGCCGTCACCAAAGCAGCCCACGAAGCGATAATTCCCAAATTTGTAGAAAAGTGGCAAAAAGAAAAAGGACAAACCGTCACCTTCAGCCAAAGTTACGGCGGTTCCGGTTCCCAAACCAGAGCAGTAATTGACGGATTAGAAGCAGACATCGTACACCTAGCCCTCGCCCTCGACACCGCCAAAATCGAGAAAGCCGGACTCATCCAACCAGGCTGGGAAAAAGAAGTTCCCAGCGAAGGTATCGTCAGCAAATCCGTAGCAGCAATAGTCACCCGCGAAGGCAATCCCAAAGGCATTAAAACCTGGGAAGATTTAAGCAAAGACGGAGTTAAATTGATCACCGCCGATCCCAAAACCTCAGGCGTTGCTCGCTGGAATTTCCTAGCACTTTGGGGTTCGGTAATTAAAACCGGAGGAGACGACACCAAAGCATTAGAGTTTACCACCAAAGTCTACAAAAATGTTCCGATTCTGACTAAAGATGCCCGCGAAGCTATGGATGCTTTTTTTAAACAAGGCCAAGGCGACGCCTTAATAAATTACGAAAACGAAGTTATTTTAGTAGCTGAGAAAGGCGAAAAACCGAGTTATATTATTCCCGATGTGAATGTGTCGATCGACAATCCCGTTGCGATCGTCGATAAAAACGTGGACAAACACGGCACTCGCGAAGTCGCCGAAGCCTTTGTCAAGTATCTGTACACTCCAGAAGCCCAGCGAGAATTTGCCAAAGCAGGATTTCGCCCAGTAGATGAGACAGTCGCCAAAGAAGCAGAATTTGCCCAAAAATATCCCGCCGTCAAAACCCTATTTACAGCTAAAGATTTGGGAGGTTGGGGAGAAATTCAGAAGAAATTCTTTGATGACGGAGCCGCGTTTGACAAAATCCAAGGATCGATTAAACGCTAATTCCCGAATTACCCGCTCGTAGTGAGGACTTCAGTCCTCTCCAAACGGTTCGATCGTTCGGACTTCAGTCCTCCCCAAAATATTAGCTTTTCAAGGACTTGCATTCCTTACTACAAACGAAGAAATACTCAAACCTAAATGGCAGTATCATCTCCAGCAACCAACCCTCAATCTGCGATCGCCAATATCAAAAGAGCGATCGGCAAAATCACACTACCTTGGGGAATCACCATCGGCTACCTCAGCCTAATGCTATTTCTGCCAGTCACAGCCATGCTGCTAAAAGCCAGCACAGCAAACCCCGGCGAATTTTGGAAAATTGCCACAAGCCCGATCGCCCTTTCCGCCTACGATGTCACCTTCGTCACATCATTAATCGCAGCCCTAATCAACGGAGTCTTCGGCACATTAATAGCCTGGGTATTAGTCCGCTACGACTTTCCCTTAAAACGCATTGTCGATGCAGCAGTCGATTTACCCTTTGCGCTACCAACATCCGTTGCAGGTTTAACCCTCGCCACAGTTTACAGCGATAACGGCTGGATCGGTTCGCTATTTGCACCATTAGGAATCAAGATATCATTCACTCGCTTGGGCGTAGGCGTAGCCATGATCTTTATATCCTTACCCTTCATCGTGCGAACTGTACAGCCAGTTTTACACGAAATGGAAAAAGACATCGAAGAAGCAGCTTGGTGCTTGGGTGCGTCTCAATTTCAAACCTTTTGGCGAGTAGTTTTACCGCCGCTCTTTCCGTCAATTTTAACCGGAGTTGCTCTCGGATTTTCCCGAGCCGTTGGCGAGTACGGTTCGACGGTAATTGTAGCAGCCAACGTACCGTTTAAAGATTTAATTGCACCTGTTTTAATTTTTCAAAGATTGGAACAGTACGACTATGCAGGAGCCACAGTAATCGGCACTGTCATGTTAGGTATTTCCCTAGCAATGCTGTTCACAATTAATATTTTACAAGCCTGGAGGAGACGCTATGACGGCTGAGATCAATTTATCTAAAAATTATCCAGTTCCACCAGCGGGTTCCTCGCGGGGCAAAGAAAAAGCCTGGGTAAAGCCAACTTTAATCGGAATTGCGATCGGCTATCTCGGCCTCGTCTTATTTATCCCAACCCTCAACGTTTTTTACCAAGCTTTCAAAAAGGGAGTCGAGCCATTTTTCGCCAACTTAACCT
Organism: Microcoleus sp. PH2017_08_TRC_O_A; assembly: GCF_020738665.1. NCBI lineage: Bacteria > Bacillati > Cyanobacteriota > Cyanophyceae > Oscillatoriales > Microcoleaceae > Microcoleus > Microcoleus sp. PH2017_08_TRC_O_A. The sequence continues at coordinate 116,075 of NZ_JAEQCE010000067.1, read as the reverse complement.
CGGCAGATTTTCTCTCAGCCGCACAGCTAACCCTGCTGATAGCTCTGATAGTTGTACCTATAAACACAGTATTTGGTTTGTGTGCAGCTTGGGTAATCGGCCGCAATAAATTTCCCGGACGCACCCTATTAATCACCATTTTAGACGTGCCGTTTGCCATCTCTCCCGTAGTCGCAGGTTTAATGATTGTACTGCTTTACGGTCGGCTGGGATGGTTCGGCCCGTGGCTGGAAACTGCTGGAATTAAGATTATATTTGCTTTCCCAGGAATGGTGCTAGCTACTGCTTTTGTCACTCTACCTTTTGTTGCCCGCGAAGTGATTCCTGTTTTAGAAGAAGTGGGAACCGATCAAGAAGAAGCGGCGAAAACTTTGGGAGCAAATGATTGGCAAATCTTCTGGAATGTGACGCTGCCGAATATTCGCTGGGGCTTACTTTACGGTGTGATTTTGACAAATGCTAGAGCAATGGGAGAATTTGGAGCTGTTTCTGTGGTATCGGGAAATATTGCTAAAAAAACTCAGACTTTGCCTTTGTTTGTCGAGGATGCTTACAAGCAGTACGCGACGCAAGCAGCATTTTCCGCTGCGGTAGTTCTCGGTTTTTTAGCTGTTGTTACTCTCGTGGTTAAGGAGATTCAGTTGACAGTTGACAGTTGACAGTTGACAGTTGACAGTTGACAGTTGACAGTTGACAGTTGACAGTTGACAGTTGACAGTTGACAGTTGACAGTTGATACCGCAGTTTCGATCGCCCTAAATCCCGCTTCTTAAGGGAGACTTTGAGAATACTCCTGCCCCCCTCTTGTTAAGGAGGGTTAGGGTGGATCGAAGGGCTAATCGTCAAGCAGTAGTACGTTATCCCTGAAAAGAAACAGACATTAGGAGGCCACAATGTTAAACCAGAACAATAGCGAACCTGAATTTGAGTCGATCGACAATTTCCACCAAACTCAACAATCAGACATACCGCACACTGAGTCAGGAGACAGCAGACCAACTCAAACCCGCATTCGCATTCGCATTCCCAAAGAATACCATCAGGAACCTGTTATCTCTAACCTGATTTCGGAACACGGTTTAAAGGTGAATTTTAATGCAGCTTTGTTGGGTGGCAAAACTTCCGATGACCAATAATTTTTTGATGGTGAATCAATCCCAAATCGAAAATCTAAAATCCTCTCTTCCCCCGAATTTATCCGTGGGGTTAATCTAAAATCTAAAATCTAAAATCTAAAATCGATTGACGGTTGGTTTGATTTGGAACTTAACGGTACAAGTCAACAAATTGAAAGTGCTCTGATTTATCTGAATGATTTAGATGTGGAAATCTGGAGCAATTCCAATCATCCCGATGAAGAAACTTGGTAATTGGCGATCGATCCAGGCTGTACAGGCTCGCGCAGCCGTGTTGGTTATTAGTCAAAAGCTAAAAACGAATAACTTTGGAATCAATACCCTAAAAAATAACATCAGATTGTAACTAATGGCGAGCGCTCGCCATTAGTTATTTTTTGCTTGACATTTATGACAATACGTTGTACTCGTTCGAGTCTAATGACATTAAAAACTGAGTACAAGCTTGACTCAAATATTTTTGTAAAAGCCGGAACAACAGCCCCCTTGAAAACTTCTACACAATCAAACTAACTTCAGTATATCCTATAGGGAGCACAAAAAAAACGTTTTGTCAATCTTCCAGGTAGGTGAAAGTTAGGGGCGATCGTCTTCGAGAGCTTCGCCAACGACAAAATCTACCCTAAAATTAAGATATCTCGCTGCTGCGTTTGGTTTGTGCTATGAATTTAATGTGTGTGTGTACCAGAGGAATTTAATCATGGAACTCTATAAAGAACGGAAACACCAGATAGTTTTTGCGGATTCACAAGTTAAAGATTGCGAAAGTTTAACAAAAACCGCGAATTCCGATACAGAAGTTATTATTCTCAAGGCCGATCGCGACGGCATCGAGCAAATCGCCGAAACACTTAAACAGCGGCAAAACATTGCAGCAGTTCATATTCTGTCTCACGGCGCAGCAGCCAGCCTGCAACTGGGAACCACAGAACTCAATCTCAGCAACATTGAAACCTACCGCAATTATTTAGAAAAATGGTTTGCTTTGCCAGCAGCCGAAGCAAACTCGAAGTCTTCAACTACTTTTGCTAAACCCGAAATTCTGCTTTACGGTTGCAACGTCGCCGCCACAGAAGCCGGTGTCGCCTTCGTCGAAAGGCTGAGCCAGCTCACGGGGGCAAATATTGCCGCATCCGATAACTTGACCGGCAGTGCAGCCTTGGGCGGAGACTGGGAACTGGAAGTAACTACGGGGAAAATAGAAACACCTTTAGCATTTTCCCAAGAGGCGAGGGAAGCTTATAGCGGCGTGTTAGGAACTTTTAGCGTCACCAACTTTAACGAACTGCGCGATGCCATCTTGACAGCTAATGCTGTCAACGATCCAGATACGATTACCCTCACCGGCAACATCACCCTAGCAGCCGGACAGGTTCTGCCCAGGATTTCCAACCCCATCACTTTTACGGGTGGGGGTTTTGGTTTAAATTTCGGTAATAACCGGGGCTTTTTGATCGACAGTGGCGCTACACCAGTCACATTTTTTAACCTGACAATTGCAGGCGGTCGCTCTGTAGGCGCTGCCGGTACAGGCGGTGGCGGCGGTGCAGCCGGCATGGGCGGTGCACTATTTATTAACAGCGGGGCTGTCACAATTAACAATGTCACCTTTAGTGGCAACAGCGCTGTGGGCGGCGCGGGCAGCGCGGCTCCCGTTGCTCCAGCAGTAGCAGGCGCGGGCGGTAACACCGATTTTGCAGCTCTGTTTCCCTTTGTCACCGCAGGTGGGCCGGGTCTAACTGGTCTTCCTGGCTTGGCAAGCATCGGCGCTGCTGGCGGCCCCGGCGGTACGGGTGGCAATGGTGGACCTGGTAGTGGCGGATTACAAGGTACTGGTCTTAACGGCGGCCCCGGTGGTGCTGGCGGCCCCGGTGGTGCTGGTACCGGCGGTACTAACGGCGGAGTTGGTGGTATCGGTGGCCCAGGTGGCATTGGCGGCCTGGGTGGCGGTGGCGGTGGCGGTGGTGCTGGTGGCGCTGGTGGCGTCGCGGGCACTGGCGCGGCAGGTTTACCGGGCGCTGGCGGTGTTGGTGGTGCTGGTGGCTTCGGTGGCGGTGGCGGTGGTGGCGGTGTTGGTGGCAACGGCGGCGCTGGCGGCTTCGGTGGCGGCGGCGGACGCGGTACTGTAGGCGGAGCCAGCACTGCTGTAGGAGCTTTCACCCCGGGCGGCGCAGGAAGCGCAGCCGGCGGTGGTGGCGGTGCTGGTTTGGGCGGTGCAATTTTTGTGAATGCTGGCAGTTTGACCCTGAACAACAGCACTTTCTTCAGCAACACAGCCACGGGCGGCGCTGCTGGCGGTGCTGCCGCTACACCCGGCCAGGGCGCAGGAGCCGCGATTTTTGTTAACAGCGGCGCTACTGCAACTCTGACTAACAACACGATTACTGCTAACAGTGCTGCTGCGACTGCTCCTGCTCTTGCTGTGGGCGGGGGTATTGCTACTAACGGCGGTGCTGTGAATGTCAGAAACACTATTGTTGCTGGCAATACTGGTGGCGCGAGTCCTGATGTGTTCGGAACCTCTTTCGCCGCCACCAGTATCAAGAATTTGATCGGGAACATTGCTGGTAGCAATTTACCTGCTACCCAGCAATTGGCGGCGACTGTTCCTCTAGCTAATGTACTCGCACCTACCGCAGCACTGAACCAGGCTACAGGCGTTCCCTTCACTTATGCTTTGGCTGATAGCACTGCGACAGTGATTAATCCGGCGATCGATGGCGGAGATGTGGCGGCTGGGGCGGCTGCTGGCGCGACTGACGAGCGGGGTACTGGCTTTCCTCGGACGATCGGCGCTGCTGTTGATATCGGTGCCTACGAGTACGGCCCGATCGTCACAGGCGTCAAATACAACGACCTTAACGGTGACGGCGTTCGGCAGGCGGCTGAACCCGGTCTCCCAGGTTGGGTAATTTCTGTAGGCACGAAGAGCGCTACCACCGCAGCCGACGGCTCTTACACCCTCCGCGACGTAAAAACAAATACTGCGATTACAGAAGCCCCGCCCGCTGGAACGCCTCCCACTGCTTGGGTGCAGACTGTCGGCCCGACTCCGCCCTCTACAGGTATTGTGAATGTCACCGGCGCCAACTTCGGTAATTTCCAAAAAACTACGATCGCGGGCAAAACCTTCAGCGACCTCGCAGGCAACGGTTTCACTCCCGACGACACCGTATTAGCTGGCGTCGTAGTCAATCTCTACAAAGACACCAACGGCGACGGCATATTCCAAGCCGCCACAGATACAGTTGTCGGCACTCCGCAAACGACTACGGCAACAGGAGATTACAGCTTCGCGGACATCGGCCCGGGCAAGTACCTGATACAAGCCACTCCCCCAGCCAACTCCAGCATCTCTTTCCCCGCTGGCGCAATTCCGGCTATTCCGGTTACTACCCAAAGCGGTCTTGCCGTCACCGGGCAGAACTTTGGCATCTTCAAAAACATCACTATCACAGGTCAGAAGTTCAACGACCTCAACGGGAATGGGGTCAAAGAGGGGGCCGAACCAGGATTAGAAGGCTGGAAAATCTTACTAGAACCACAGACCTTTATCGGCACAGCAGTACCGCGATCGACTACCACTGATGCCTCTGGGAATTACACCTTTACTGACGTTGGCGCTGGTACATTCCTCCTGCGGGAAGAGCAAAAGACTGGTTGGCAGCAAACTTTCCCTGTTCCCCCAGCGGCCACGAGGCTTACTACCGCAAGTGGCGTTAACATTGCCAACACCACCACCCTTCCTACCAACTTCGGGAACTTCCAGGTTGGCAAGATTAGCGGGATCAAATTTAACGATCGCAACAAAAATGGTGTCCAAGATGCTGGCGAACCAGCGCTAGCAGGCTGGAGAATCTACCTAGATGCCAACAACAACGGCACGCTAGAGCCAACCGAAACCGCTACTGTCACCGATATCACCGGTAAGTACCAGTTCAACGACTTGCCATTCGCCACCTACAACGTCCGGGAATTAGTAGAACCAGGCTGGACGCAAATCGCCCCCGCAGCCAGCGCCACCGCGCCTACCCTTCCAGGTGCGTATACTATCCCTCTCACCAGCGGTCAAGACTCCCAAAACAACAACTTCGGCAACTTCTTCGAGGCGAGCACGATCAGCGGTCAAAAATTCAATGACCTCAACAACAACGGCGTTAAGGATGCCACAGAACCGGGTCTACAAAACTGGCAAATCTTCGTAGACACGAACAAAGATGGAGTCTTCCAACAGGGCGAATTGACTACCATCACGGATAAGGATGGCAACTACACTATCAACGACGTACCCGCAGGTACTTTCCAGGTAAGGGAAGTCCAGCAAACCGGCTGGACGCTGACAACTGCGCTCCCCGCCGACGTTGTTATAGCTAAGGCCGGAGAAAAACCCACCGGCATTAACTTCGGCAACTTCCTGCCCCAACCGGGCCAGATCCGCGGTCTGAAGTTCCAAGACAACAACAGAAATGGCGTTCAGGATGCCGGAGAACCGGGTTTACCCAATGTCCAAATTCAGTTAACCAAAGTCGTAGCTCCCGCGCCAGGAGCTCCTGTTGCTGTTCCGGTTACTACTACCACAGACAACAGCGGCAACTACCTGTTCGCGAACCTAGCGCCGGCAACCTACCGCGTCCGGGAAACCCCGCCAATAGGTTTCACTCAAACCAGCCCCAACCCCGCCGACATCGTGCTGGCTTCGGGCGCTATTGTCAGCGGCATCAACTTCGGGAATTCCATTACAACACCGACGCCACCGACGCCGACGCCGACATCGACGCAGCCGACACCGACACCGCCGGCAAGGATAGAACCGACACCTTCACCTGCACCGACGCCGCTGCCGACACCTGCACCGACGCCTGCACCGACGCCGCTGCCGACACCTGCACCAACACCTGCACCGACTCCGACGCCAACACCTGAACCGACTCCGACACCAGAACCGACGCCGACACCGACGCCGACACCTGTAGGGACAGATTTGGTTTGTCCCGATCCCTTCCCCAGGGTTACCCCTCCGAATCTGCCCCCCAGTCCTTCGCGCAACGGTGTCATCAACGGTACTAACGGCGACGATACCCTCGTGGGCAGTGCCAATGTTGACTCTATCTTCGGGTTAGGCGGCGGCGATTTGATCTTCGGCCAAGAGGGCGGCGATTACATCAATGGCAATACCGGCAACGATACTATCTACGGTGGTAAAGATAGCAATACTATCTTTGGTGGTAAAGGCTTTGACCTGATTTTTGGCGATCGAGCTAACGATACTCTTTACGGCAATCGGGGCAACGACTCAGTAAGCGGCGACGACGGCGATGACGTATTGTACGGCGGCAAAGGCGACGACGTGCTATTGGGAGAAGCCGGCGACGACGTGCTATTGGGCGATCAAGGTAATGACACTCTCTGCGGTGGCGACGGTAACAATACCTTACTGGGCGGCAGCGGCGATGATATACTCTTTGGTGGCACCGGCGATGACTTGCTGTTTGGCGGCATTGGCAATGATACTCTGATCGCTAACGGCAACCGACAAGACTTTGTATTGGCAGCGATTCAGGGAATTGACACGATTATCAACTTTAGACCAGAATCTGATTCGATCCAGTTGGTGGGAGGCTTGGACTTCAATCAACTGTTGTTAACCGAAACTAACGGCTCAACTGCGATCGCGATCGCCAGCACCAACCAGACTTTGGCTATATTGGCGGGCGTTGTCCCCAACCGGTTAGCGGCAAGCAGTTTTAACGTGCTGGTGGTTTAATCTGTAGTCCTTAGTAGGCATTGGTTTCAACTTAACGTCAAACGTAGTGCCTGTCTGGCGATCGGGGCCAGATCCCCCCTAGCCCCCCTTCTTAAGGGGGGGACAGGATTTTTCTCAAAGTCCCCCTTCTTAAGGGGGATTTAGGGGGATCGACGCTCAGGGTAAACGAGAGATACAAAGGTTTTCGGGGTTAAGTTGACACTAATGCTATGTAGGATGCGTACTTCGCGCACCCTACTATTACCCGGACAATCAGGATGAGGGGAACGAAATTCCGTTCCCCTTTTTTGCTTAAATTTGTTGGAGATATTTCAGCAAGTCGGCCATTTCTTGCGGGCTCGGCTGAAACTGTGGCATTGGTGGGGTTCGCCCGCTGGTGACTTGGCGGATCAGCTCGAATTCGGATTTGCGCTCTGAAACTCGGTGCAAGTTGGGCCCAACTTGAGTCTCTCCGACGGATATGTGACACCCCGCACAGTTCATTTGAAAGATGGCGGAACCCTGAAACTGGTCGCCAGCAAGGGACAGCACGCTTTTGACGTAGGGATCGGCAACTTGAAACTGACGAATTGTCATCGTCGCCAACATGATGGCAAGCAACACCGCGATCCCAAATATGACCAGTCGCTCGATCGGGTTTTTAATTTCATTCGTGGCAATTTGGTGATTCAAAGGAGTGCAATTTTAAAATAGTATCTACAAGAAAATTTATTTCTCATCACATAGCTTAATCGTTTCCAGCGGGGATATCAAGATCACAGACCCCCAGAACTCCCAAGAATGGGAAAATTCATCTGTCTCAGTGCTGGTAATATTAAAAATAGATTGTTAAATCTTAACGTTAAGGAGCTCTCATGGTAGAACCGCTGCTTTCAGGTATTGTTCTGGGTTTAATCTTTGTTACTCTGGCTGGGCTGTTTTTTGCTGCTTACCAGCAATACAAGCGGGGCGATCAGTTGGGTATCAACAAGTAAAAGGGCCTAAGTCCCTCGGTGAAGCGGAGGGAGGAGATGGAGGAGAGGGGGAGAGGGGGAGAGGGGGAGATTGGAAAAATCTTTCTTCTTTCTTCTTCAGTCTTGCTTCTGTCAACTGTCAACTCTTGGGAGCATCTCAGTTTTGCATTTACAGTGCGAGCATCCCCGCTGGCGTATTTTACAATACGCGAGCGGGACGCTCGCACTACAAGAAAAAAAATGCTTTTTACAAAACTGAGATGCTCCCCAACTCTTCCCTCTTTCCTCTTCCAACTGTCAACTGTCAACTGTCAACTGTCAACTGTCAACTGTATCGATCGAGAATAGCAGCAGTTTCCACGCCTGTCTTTTCCCAGCTAAACTGTTTTGATCGGGCCAAACCGAGTTCCCGCAAGTGCGATCGAGCTTTGGTATCTATTGCCAGCTCGTGCATAGCAGAGGCTATTTCTGCGACGCTGTACGGATTGACTAACGATGCTGCGTCCCCCCCGACTTCGGGCATCGAAGATAGGTTAGAAGTGATGACAGGAGTGCCACAGGCCATTGCTTCGAGCACCGGCAGACCGAATCCTTCCCAAAGACTGGGGAATACAAGGGCGATCGCCCGGTTGATGACTTTCGGCAAATCAGCCGCGGGGAGGTAATTTAGGAATTTTACGCGATCGGACAATCCCAATTCTTGAACCTGGGCCTTCAGCAGCGGCGTATAGCGTTTATCTTCCGATCCCGTTATCCACAATTCGTACTCGGAATTATTAGGTAAAGCCGCAAACGCTGCTACAACTCGCTGGACGTTTTTATGGGGATTGTGGCGGCCCATATACAGGAAATAATTGCTAGTTGGTAAGTCTAGAAACTTAAAAAAACTGGTATCGTAGCCGGGAAAGATTCGTGTAATTAAAGAACTTGGAATCTTACAAAAATTAGTAATATCATTGGCGGTTGACTCGGAATCGCAGATGATATGTTCAGCCTGCCGCAATACTTGGGGAATGTAGTAACGGTGATAAACCGCCAAAGGATCGAAGCGGCGGGGAAATCGTAGGGCTATTAGGTCATGTACTGTAATTATATACCGACAACCGCTAAATAGAGGAGCTTCGGGAATTGGCGAAAATAACAGGTTAGATTTTAGCTGTTTGTAAATTTTGGGGATTTGGGTTTGTGTCCACAGCAATCGGTTGATGTGTCCTTTGATTCCTTGTTCTGGTGTGAGGTTCGCTGGGATTTCGTAGCAGTTATTATTGGGAAATTTTTGGGCTGTTAGTAAGGTTGGATTGAGGGTTTTTAGGTGGGGAAATAGGTTTTTGGCGTAGATGGCTAATCCGGTTGGTTCGGAAATTAGGAAGGAGAGATTAATTAGTAGGTTGGATTGGGGATTTGGCATAGAATAATATGAGGATTGCGGTTTTTTGATTGGGATTTTTTTTTGATTAACCGCAGAGGGCGCAGAGGGCGCAGAGAGAGAAAATAGAGAGAGGCAGGATTGAGAGATATTGTTGTAAGATTTATGAGGATTGCGGTTTTTGGTTGGGATTTTTTTTGATTAACCGCAGAGAGAGAGGCAGGATTGAGAGATATTGTTGTAAGATTTATGAGGATTGCGGTTTTTGGTTGGGATTTTTTTTGATTAACCGCAGAGGGCGCAGAGGGCGCAGAGAGGAAGAGAAGGAGGATTTAAAGATATTGTTGTAAGATGTTGGCGGTTGCTTGTCCGGTTTTGTGCCAGCTAAATTCGGCCGATCGCGCTAAGCTAGATTTTTTTAAGTGCGATCGCACTTTTGAATCTGTGGCTACTGTTTGCATGGCTGCGGCTATTTCTCCGACGCTGTAGGGATTGACTAATAATGCCGCATCTCCGGCTACTTCTGGCATCGATGACAGGTTGGAAGTGATGACTGGTGTACCGCAGGCCATTGCTTCTAAAATCGGCAAGCCGAATCCTTCCCAGAGTGTGGGAAACACCAGGGCGATCGCCTGATTCATCAGTACGGGCAATTGCGAGTAGGGAACGTAACCGAGAAACTTTACCAAAGATTGTAAACCCAATTGTTCTACTTGTGCGATCGACTGCGGCGTGTAGGCGTTGGGAGGCCCGGCTAGCCACAATTCGTAATTTGTGCGATCGGCTAAACTTGCAAATGCAGCAATTAATCTTTCCAAGTTTTTGTAACTATCGTGTCTGCCGGTATAAAGAAAATAATTTTTTGCTGGCAAGTCGAGACAGCGAAAATTAATATTATCACAAGCTAGGGGAATTGCGGTCATTTTCTGACGCGAAATCTGGTAAAAGTTAGCAACATCTGTCGCCGTTGCTTGAGAATCGCAAATAATATGTTCGGCTTGTCGCAAAACCTGGGGTATGTAGTAGCGGAAATAAGCTGTCAGCCGAGATAACTTTTGGGGGAATCGCAAAGGAATTAAATCGTGAACTGTAACTATGTAGCGACATTTAGAGTATAAAGGTGCTTCGGGAATTGGCGAGAATATTAGGCTTGACAGCAATTTGTCGTAGATTTTAGGCAATTTAAATTGAGTCCACAGTAGTCTGTTAATTTGTCCTTTCGGCCCTCGATCCGGTGTGATGTTATCGGGGATTTGATAGCAACTATAATTCTGAATTTTCTGGGACGTAAGTAATGTTGGTTCTAGCTGTTGCAGTTGCGGGAAAAGATTAGCTGCATAAGTTCCGATTCCCGTGGGTTCGGGAGTTAGAAAGGATAAATTTATTAACAGTTTATTGGACACGTTTTGAGTAAAAATAAACTTGTGATTAGTCGATATTTGATATCAAATCAAGTCGATTTTCGGCGATATCTGTGGGGAAATGGCACTCCCTCCGCTACGCTTCGCCCATTGGTGTCAACTTACGATCAAAAACTTTTGTATTTATCGTTCGCATCTGAGTCCAGATCCCCCTAAATCCCCCTTAAGAAGGGGGACTTTGAGAATACTTTTGTCCCTTTTTAAGAAGCAGGACTTTGAGAATACTCTTGTCCCCCCCTTTTTAAGGGGGGCTAGGGGGGATCGAGGCTTAACTTAACACTAACAGACACTGCCACGTCCTTACCCACAGCTATATCTGTATGCTTAAGGTCGATCGAGCATTTGAGCAATCTCGCCTGGATTTGGCAGCCGAATTGTAGCATATTCCTGGTGAATAATCTCAAAAAAACTCTTGACTTTGTGTTCAAAAGGTGCGAGTCTAAAGTTCTGACTGCGTTGCTGTGCGCCAGCTTGAAGTTCTGCTAACAAATCGGGATTGACAATTAGTTGATGTGAATAGCGGCAAAGTTCCTCAACCGTATTGAACAAAAAGCCCGATCGCCCGTGTTCGACAATTTCCGGTTGTCCACCGCCACAAAACGCGATCGGAGCACAACAGTTTTGCATTGCTTCAACAGTCGCCATCCCAAAATGCTCAAACCTTTGGGGATTGACTTCACCCAAACCGCAGCCATGCCAAAATATACTCGATTTAGCATAAAGCGATTTTACCTCATCTAAGGAACCATTGACTTTAAGTTCGATCGCCCTTGAATCCTGCTTCAACAAATTCTGAACCGTCTTTAAATAAGGATTTTTCGGAACACTGCTACCAGCTAAAATCAGCCGCCATCCTTGAAGTTCATCTGGATAATCTGCTAGCAAACTGCGGAAAGCTTGGATGAGTTCAATTTGCTTTTTTGTTCCCCCAGCTTCAAACTGTCCCACAGCTAAAATTATCTTTTCCTTCGACACTTTAGCTGTAGCCATTTCCACGGGCGGATACAGCATAAAAGTTGGTTGCAAATTCCAACGTTTCTCCAACCACTTGACAGTAAATTGACTGTTGGCAATAATAAAAGTGTAATCATCCACAGCAAAATGACGGTTGCGAAAAGTATTCGGGAAGTGGCAGAAAAATACTGATATCGGCGACAGCGGTTTGACTTTTTCGAGTTGGTTGGCGTTGACAAAAATATCGTAATTTTTGCTTTCTCTGGCAATTTCATCAAAGGGATTTTCCATATCCTCAGCGATGATACTGGAATCGATGCACTGCATTCCACGTTTCTCGTAAAACGCCAAGGGCATAATCTTAACTTTGCATCCTGAAAGGTTAAGCCCGTACCACGATTCTAAGTCGGAAACAGCCACGGGTTTGTTGGCGATAAAAGTAATGTCAAATTCATTTTGCAGCAGCGAGGCGATGGTAGCGACGTATTTTTGCCCGCCGCCGATAAAATGCAGTCCGTGATCGTAAATTGCGATCGACATTTTGCGATCGCCCCTAACCACCTCCAATCGAGGTAAAATGCGATCGACCTTCATTCTACTGTAAATCACCGCCAACTTTTCCGTCAACTGCGGCAGTACCGCTGCGACGATTTCCGGTTTCTGATAATCTAGCAGTTTTTTAATCGCGAAAAACAAACTCTCGAACAGCAAATCGTACTGCTTGTTACTAAAAAAATCCGAAGTATGAATCGATTTCACTAATTGCAGAGGTTCGTGTTTCGCCAAATACAAAAACCGATTGCGGTTGCAGAAATACTCGGTGAGTTTGCTACCTTTACTCGAACCTCGATACTCGTGATGGGCGATAGCTGCGGGAGTATAAAGCATTTTCCAATCGCGTTTTTGGCAGCGTTTGGAAAACTCTACATCTTCAAAATACATCACAAAATCTTCATCAATCGGCCCGACATCTTCCAGACATTCTCTGCGGAAAAGCACCGCCGCCCAACAAAGCCCTTCTACTTCCCTTTCTGTATTATACTGTCCCGAATCTTTTTCGCCAAAACCGACATCTTGCCAATAAAAATTAGGTAATTGCTGAATGCCCGCGCTGTTGATTCGCCCGTCTTTAAACAGCAATTTGCCACTAGCTGCACCAACTTTATTGTCAGTTTCTAGGCGTTTAACTAATATTTCCAGCCAGTGACTGTCAAGCGTTGCATCGTTATTGAGAAAGCCGATGTATTGCCCTTTTGCTTCGCTGATGCCGAGGTTGAGGGCTTTGGCAAAGTTGTTGGCGGTATTCACAAAAATGCGAACTTTTGGAAACAGTTGGCGCAAAGCATTAACCGAATCGTCTTGAGAGCAATTATCAATTACAATTAAATCGAGTTGTGATTCTGGATACGCAAGTTTTTGTAGGGATTTCAAGCAGTCTTTGGTGTGGCGCAGACCATTATAGTTAACTATAATAAATGAGCATATAGGAAGTGTAGTCATCTTTGATGCTTTATGGTTGTCGATCGCCCAATTGAGCGCTAATCTCCTCTAAAATAGCAGTATGTTGCTGCTGTACTGCTTTGATTTGCTCTACTTCAGACTGAAAATTTGCGATCGCCTGTTGTTGACTCTCAAGCTGCGCTGTCACTTCGGGAAACCCGCTGCTGAATTCCGATGTAAGTTTTTTCTCTAGAGTTTGTTGATTTTCTTGCAATTTTTGCAACTGTGTGCTCAAGGTTTGCACGACGCGGGTATTGGCGAAATTGTAAATTACTTGTCTGTCTAGTACGGGCTTGAGCAATTTTCGGACAATTTTTCTGACGGCGATGACTGCGGAACCGAGCCGCCTTTGGTAAGATGTAATTGGAATGTTATAAATGTCAAAGCCCGCTTTGAGAAGCGCAATGTCTTCGTCATCTTCATTTTGGGCGATCGCACTATTTGGTCTTTCCGACAGCGACAACTCAGCAATACCAATTCGCGGCTCCAAAGTTTGCCGCAGTTTATCTATAATTTGTTGAGTCGGTATTTCTTCGTACTGCAATCTTCCGCCTCCTTTAAATTTATGGTGCGCCGAGGGGCACCATCTCGTAGACGTAGCAACGCGCACCATCGGGTAAATTGCCGCTACGAGAATAGTGCAAATCCTAAGTTATACTAACTCGATTTGACTGTCATCACCAATCATAAACCGCAACGCTTTAGGACGCGGCGGCGCATTTGTGAGTTGAGCTCGCTGTCCGATCACGCTGTCAACAATTCGCTGGTGAATGCCAACAATTTTCGCCCCTTGCAATATTACACTGTGTTCGATATCAGCATCAACCATCGTCACGCGATCGGCAATACTGCTGTAAGGCCCGATAAAGCAATTTTCAATGCGGCAATTTTCCCCAATTACCACAGGCCCGCGAACTGTAGAATTAATGATTTCACTACCTTCCCCTACTTGCACTCGCCCGATAATTTGACTTTTGGCATCTACTTTTAATTCAGTTGAAGCTACAATACAGCTATCTAAAATGATTTGGTTTGCACTCAGCAAATCATCTTTTTTCCCGGTATCCAACCACCAACCATCTAAATTGCAGGCTTCTACGTGTTTTTCTTGATTGATTAGCTGTTGGATAGCATCAGTAATTTCGAGTTCCCCGCGGGGCGAGGGTTGAATTTGATCGATCGCCTCGTGAATAGTAGGAGCAAAAAAGTAAATCCCCACCAGTGCTAAATTAGACGGCGGAACTATGGGTTTTTCTACTAACTGTAAAACTCGCCCATTCTCATCAACCTTTGCTACACCGAAAGCACTGGGATTGGGAACTGGGCGCAGCAAAATTAGAGCGTCTAGTTTTTGCTTATTAAAATTCTCTAAAAACGGATCTAGCTGACTCTGAATTAAGTTATCTCCTAAATACATAATAAATGGAGAATCACCCAAAAATGGTCTCGCAATTTTTACTGCATGAGCGAGTCCCGCCGGCTCTGATTGTAAGATATAAGTAATTTTTGCACCGAAGCGAGAGCCATCTCCTGTTTTCGCCTTCACCTCTTCACCTGTTTCAGGACTAATAATAATCCCGATATCCGTAATCCCAGCCGCCACAATGCCTTCAATTCCGTACCACAGTATAGGCTTATTTGCCACAGGAACCAACTGCTTAGCACCCGTATAGGTGAGGGGACGCAAGCGTGTTCCTTTGCCGCCAGAGAGGATGAGTGCTTTCATTGGTGAAATCTAAGTTATCCTTTAGAGTTTGCGGTGCTGGCTTGATTTGCCTGCACTTGTTAGCTCTCGTTAATTTTAAAGCACGGCTACCCCGCTGGCAATAGCTGACCCAAAAGAAGGAAGAATTGACAGTTGACAATTGACGGTTGACAATTGACAGTTGACAATTGACAGTTGACAGTTGACAGTTGACAGAAGGAAGAAGTAATCAAAGCAGGGGTTTCAGGAATCAAGAAGGTTTTCAGTATAGCAACCGCCACATGGGTGAAGACATAAATAACTTCATGAATAGAGTCGATTCCCGTTCTGCATCAATGATTTGATTCCCGTTCTGCAACTGTCAACTGTCCACTGCTATATCTTAGCGGTTGCAATCCAAATGATTTATGGCGATCGAGCATTCAGTCATTTAAAATCTAAAATGGTTTAATAGCGGCCGTATCGGGCGATAACTTGACTACCACTATTCTTGTTATTTGTCAACCACGTCCACATCTGATCGCCCACAGAAAAATGCCACCACTCGTTAGGATGTTGCTCAAAACCAGCAGCTATCATCGCATCTTTCAATATTTGCCGGTGCAGGTGGTATTGCTGTTGTTGCGCGTCCTTGCTATTACCAAAATAATCGGGATAAGAACGTTCTGATATTTCATCAATCGGAGAACCCATATCAATTGGTCGATTATGTTCATCGACTAAAGTTACATCTAAAGCTGCACCTGTACTGTGAGGAGGAGGCGTCGCGCGATCGAGGCTCGGCACAGCCCAAAATTGATACACGTGTTCTATAATTACTTGGCGTTTGTCTTCGGAAACCGGAAATTCGCAGCCTTGAGCTACGGCAATTTGATTGAAAGTATAATCTACCATAAATTGCTGGACTTCCACGGGTCGATAAGCATCAAATATCAGAATTTTCCAATTTTGATGATTTTGCTGTAGCTGAGTTTGAGCTGCTACTAAACTATCTACAACTCCTTGCCGCAAATAGTAAGGTGAATCTGCTTTGCTGTTGTGATAGGGAGCACCCAACTTTTGATAAGGGTGCGGAATTTCAAAGGCAAAATCTTCTGGTGGAATTGGGACTAAAGGCTCGCCGCATTCGTCAATTTCTATTTGCTGATATGGTTTCATATCAAGGTTTTACCTACTTAATTATTACTGGTGAACTACAATTGTATCGCGATTCATTTCTATCAATGAATGTTCCTCAAACATTTCAACCAAATGCGGCAAATTATTCACAAATAAGTCTATAAGTTGGTTGTTATTTATGTTGCCAGTCGTCAATATTAACAGCTTGTAAGGTTGCTGGCTAATCAGAAATGAATCGAGAAAATCTCGATCTTTGGTGATAACAATTCTGCTTTCTTGCATTGAAAGCAAGTTAATTTCTGAATCGGGAGTTGCGTTGAGTCGAGGTAAATCCTTAGTATGAATAGTATCGCAACCAGCAGATTGCAAAACGCGTGCCAGACGTACTGGTAATTGTGCATCTACCAAAAACTTCATTACACTAATACTCGATATATGCTTTTCACTTGAGTCAGCCGTGCTGCAAATAGCAAAGCAGCTAGAATATCTTCATGTTCTAAATCATCATAATCATCTATAATTTCTTTAGCATTCATACCTGAACTAAGTAATTCAAGAATCAACTCTACTGGATATCTGAGACCGCGAATACAGGGTTTTCCGTGACAGATATTTGGATCGAGTGTGATGCGTTGCAAAAGTTCGTTGTCCATGTTTTAGGAGCCACTGTTAAATATATTCTAAGATAAAGATCGTAACTCTAGCTCGGTTTGTAGTAAAGACCTTAGTCCTCAAAAAAATCAGCGGACTAAAGTCCTCACTACAAACATTTAAAAAAATCCTAACTTTGGCGGTAAGCAACTACCGCATAAAACGGATCGCCGCCTCCCATCCCCAGCATTTGCATAAAACTCGGCAAGCTAGACTGTTTAGCAATTACTTCCGGCTTGCTAAATCCGGGTATGTTCGCTCCTTTGACGGAATCAAAGTAACCCTGGACTAATTTTACCCGATCGCCCTCCGAACCTTCCCGCCAAGCCGCAATTGCTTTCTGATAAAACATCCGGTTGGAAAAACTGATAATTGCGACGCCCCCCGGCTTCAAAATCCGGTGCATCTCGGCAAAAATCGCATCCGGGTTTTGCAAATACTGCACCGAAACGCAGTTGACAACCGCGTCAAACTCTGAATCGGGCAGTGGCAATTTAGGATTTGCGTTCAAATTCTGCACGAAATAATGATTCAGTCGGGGATTTTTTGCCAACTCCTCTTCATTCATGCCGTGTCCTTCGACATGAGCAAATTCCATTTCCTCGGGCAAGTGAGACACCCAACTGCTCATCATATCAAAAATCCGAGTATTCGGTTTCAGGCGTTCCCGATACAAGTCGGTTAGTTGCTGAATGAATCCCTCGTCTACGTGCGTCACAAACCGGGGATAGGAATAAAACAGATTGTCGTCGGTGTCGTCTAACTTGGTGCGCTGATTTCCTTGGAGTGGCATAACGTGCGATGTGCGATCGTAACTTTACTCTTCTTATTTTACTAATAATTAAGAAATGTAAACAGATTCCCCAGGATGGACTTTCCGGGACTCGCCTGATCCAATTTTAAATCATTCTCTTCAGAGTTTACTCAGTATTTTTATTATGCAAGACTCTGCTTCATTCAGCTTGTCACCACAGATTCCGGCTCGTTTATGCGTTGATTCAGAACTAAGAATAGCTGAATGAGCTGCTTCAAAATAAGGCATGAGCTGGCTCTTTATAGACGGATCGATCGACTCATTTTTTTTTAAATCATCACACAGGCTAGACACGGCCCATTTGGCATCACTCATCATTGTTGTTTCGTAGGCTTCTTGCACCTCGGATTGGGCGTTCTTTAATTGCTGAATGATTTGATCTAATTTTTTTCTTTGCTCTTCGCACATCACATTAATCACTCCTTGAGAGACTAAATTATATAGGAATAGAACAAATTATTATCGTCGGTATTATTGAACTTGGTGTACTGATTTCCTGGGACTAGAATAAAGTGCGATCGCAACTTTGAGCTTCCTATTTTAGGAATAATTAAGAAATCCAAACAAGTTTGACGAAAATTTAGCTGTTTTTTGCGATCGAGCGTGGGCGATCGCCCTCATTGTACTGACTTACTTGCTGCCGACTCCATCTCAAATCTCAAATCCGATGACCGAAAATCCGCGATCGCCCCTTGACAGCTCCCAAATAACATCTTACACTAATAATACGAACGCTAAGTAATAAGCCGATGGTTACTATATCCACAGTCGATCGCAAATATCTAGCTAGGTGGCACGATGTTCTCGCCCCCCACAGCCTGGGCTACCGCATCAAACTGCTAGGGCAGCTAGGGACTCGCAGGTTGCAAGAGATACTCGAACCATTTGGGCTGACACCATTTCACTGGTTGGTACTGTGCTGCTTGTGGCAAGAAGACGGCTTGCCAACTTCCAGCATTGGCGACAAACTGCAACAGGTAGGCGGTACACTCACAGGCGTGCTCGATCGCATGGAAGAAAGAGGCTTAGTCCGCCGCGAGAGAGACACGCGCGATCGGCGGATTTGGCGAATTTGGCTAACGGATGCAGGCAGGGAACTGCAAGACGTGCTGCCACCGCTGGTGGCGGAGATCCGAGAGAAGTCAATGACTGGCATTTCCAAAGCCGATCGAGAACTCTTCTCCCAATTGATCGATCGAGCGATCGTCAATCTTTCCTAAACCGCCAACAAATAGCTCTTTCGACTGAAGCGCAGCAGCATCTACCTCAACTACATTAAAAACAACTCAAAAATACTACGCACTCTTAAAACAAGCAGTCTTACTAAATAAAAACTACGTACCCTAAACAAACGACATCTTACTAAAGTATCAGGAGTCAAATACCATGAAAGGCACAAACGAAATCAACCCAGCAGAATTCAACGGTAACGGCAAAGGCAAAGCAGTAGCCCTCTTAGAAAAGCCGATCGACGACACCATAGCAAAAAGCCTACCAGTAATCCCCGCGCCAGAAACAGAAGTCAGCGCCCCCGCCGAACTCAAAACCAGCCCAGAAACAGAAATCCAAGCACCCCTGCCGGCGCCGGAAACACCGAAGAAAAAAGCCCCGAAAGCGATAATTTTAGCAGCGCTGGGCATCGGGGCGATCGCCGCGGGCAGCTTTGGCTACAATTATTGGCAATACGCCTCCATCCACCAAGAAACCGAAAATGCCACAGTAGCCGGACACATCCACCAAGTCAGCAGCCGCATCAACGGTACAGTCGGCGAAGTCTTAGTAGAAGATAACCAACAAGTAAAACCGGGCCAACTGCTGATCAAACTCGACCCCCGCGACTACCAAGTTAAACTGCAACAATCCCAAGCAGCCTTAGAAAACGCCCGCCGCCAAGCCGAAGCAGCCCAAGCGAATATTTCCCTAGCCTCTCAAACCAGCCAAGGTAAAACAGCCCAAGCCCAAGGAGATATCGGCACCGCCAACGCTGGCATTTCCACCGCCCAAGCAGCAATTAGGGAAGCCCAACAAGGCGTACCCGCAGCCGAAGCTGCTGTCGCTCAAGCTGAAGCCGGCGTACCCGCAGCGCAAGCGAAAGTCGCCCAAGCAGAAGCCGGAATTCCCCAAGCTCAAGCTAAAGTGACGGAAGCCGAAGCCGGAATTGCCGCAGCGCAAGCTCAGTTAGTGCAAGCGCAAGCTAATCTTGTGAAAACGCAAGCAGATTATAAACGGTACGAAAGTTTGCAGCAAGAAGGTGCGATCGCCGGCCAGCAATTAGACGCAGCGAGAGCCGCCTACGAAGTCGCCCAAGGCCAAACCACCGCAGCCCAACAAGGAATTGCCCAAGCTAGAGCCAGGTTAGCCCAAGCCAAGGAAGGCGTAACCGCAGCGATCGCAGCAGTAGCCCAAGCTCAAGAAGGAGTAAAGCAAGCTGAAGCTCAAGTCGCGCAAGCCAAAGTCGGCATCGCCAGCGCCCAAGCTAAAGTCGCTGTAGCCCAAGAAGGAATCAGCACCGCCGAAGCCAAACTGGCTGCATCGAAGGGCGGATTGCAACAAGCTCAAGCTACGGGCGAGCAAACTAAGGTCAGTCGATCGCAGTATGATGCTGCTAAGGCTGCGATCGCCCAATCGGAAGCTGCGGTTAAAGACGCTCAACTGCAACTTTCCTACACGAATATCACCGCACCCGCCGCCGGACAAATCGGGCGCAAATCCGTTGAAGTGGGGCAGCGGGTGCAGTCGGGAACTCCGTTAATGGCGATCGTCAGTAACGATTTATGGGTAATTGCTAACTTCAAAGAAACGCAATTAGCAAACATGAAACCAGGCCAAAAAGTAGAAATCAAATTAGATGCTTTTGGTAGCCGCAAATTTGAAGGCCGTCTTGATAGTTTCTCCCCTGCTTCTGGCGCTCAATTCTCCCTATTGCCTCCAGACAATGCAACGGGAAACTTTACCAAAGTAGTGCAGCGGATTCCGGTGAAAGTTGTGTTTGATGCCGACAGTATTAAAGGTTATGAATCGCGAATTGCACCAGGGATGTCTGCTACTGTAAATGTTGAACTGAAATAAAGTCAGGATTTACGCAGGAAATCATGTAACCTCTGCACTGCCATTCCCGTCAAGATGAATGTCGAGCCTGGTATAGAAGTCCCTCTCTCCGATTAAAACCTCATAGTTTGTGGGTGTGTATTGCCAGCCAGCGATTGGTGCGATGGCTTACCAGAAAGAATTGGTTTAAAGCCTCTCTTTTTTAGGGAGAAATTAAAATCAGACGATTCATTACTCCAATCCTCTGACTTCCAGGTAGAGGTCGCTGTCAACTGTCAACTGTCAACTGTCAACTGAATGAAGCCCCACTTCGCGACGACTCACTTTACCTCATCGTACTGGTACCCAATCAGTAATCTGTCGGCTGGCTACACGCGCTTTTTCAGAAAATGGGAGACGAAGGGCGATCGGGCTTTGACTCTCAGACCTGACTCTATTTCTATTTTTTCAGCATAAATCATACTATAATTTTAATTACGAGTATTGTAGAACAGTTTGCTATAATTATTTTAGTCAACGCTAAGAAATCCTAGCCATGACCCAAGCTCCTTCAATCAAAACTGAATATCAAGTAACTGTAAATTATCCAGTCTGGCAAAGAGTTGAGCAAATTGCTGAACAATTCAACTTGTCTGTTTCTGAACTATTGGAACATCTAGCTAAAGGTGAACTGAAAGTTGTTGCTGTTTCAACTAATTCGGAAACACTGAGCGATCGCGAGATTGCCAATTATTTCATTTGGTTAGCCTCGCAATTCGATGTAGAAATAAATGCTTACAAGCTACAAAAACTCGTGTATTACGCTCAAGCTTGGCATTTAGCAATTTATGGCACGCCACTCTTTAATGCGGATTTTCAAGCGTGGGTTCACGGCCCGGTGATTCCTGATTTACTAGAGAAGTATCAAAGCCAATTTAGCTGGGAACCAATTGTAGAAAGAATCGAGCGCCCGAAACTTTCTGAAGAAATCGGGGAATTTCTGGAAGAAGTTGCAGATGCCTATTTGGAGTATGATGATGAAACTTTGGAACGAATGATTTGCGGTGAAATGGCTTGGCTAGAAGCGAGAGGGGATTTGCCCAGAGACGAATCTTGTCATGCCATTATTTCTCAAGAATCGATGAAAAAATATTATTCGGGCCGTGTCAAAGAAGAAACCTCAGTCTAAAATCGTCCCTTCTCAAGGGAAACCGCACGCATAAATATGATACAATACAAACTACGCTCTTTGTAAAAGCCATGTCTCAAGCAACATTAACTGATGTTTCCTTAGATCCAATATTAGAGCGCTTGACGCAACTTGCCCAACTAGAACCTGACTGGGATTCTTATGGTGCATTGCCAGTTTCGCCCGTTGCTTTTGTAAAAGCCTGTCAGTTGCTTATTCATATCAAATACTCTCTTTCGCCTTTAGTTGGCGATCTAATTTTACCCTATGATGCAGCACCAATTGCTAATGGTAGCCTACAACTGGAATGGCGAACCCCACACGACAATCTAGAAGTGGAAATTAAACCTGATATGAGTTTCAGCTATCTACTAATTAAGGGAGAAGGAAACGAGAGAAAATTTGAGGAAAAAAACCAGGTGTCATTATCTGAAGTCCTGAATGTGGTGTCTCAGCTATTGATTCCCTAAGTCAGGATGAGATAATGCTAGAAGAAATTGCAGACAATGATATTCTTTATCGTCGAATTCCTAATGTACATCTCTATGAGGATGGTACTGTAAAATCAGTTGCTTTCCAGGTTAGAGGAAAACCTGATAACAGTATCTCAGTTGAGTTAGCGAGGCTAACAACTCCCCAAGAAATTTTAGCTCGTGCGAGAAATCCTGACACTACTAAAGTGGGTGTTTTGGTAGCAGGATCTGCCCGTTCTTTAGGCTTCATTATCCGGCATGACCCCTTGGAGGATAATCCAGCTCATTGTCTGATTGAGGGCGAAAACAATAAAGTCAAGTGTAAACTATTGGCTGAGGCTACAACTATTTTAACTTTGCTTGAGTAAAGGCGATCGCACTTTTTGACAAATTGGGATGTAAGGGCGATCGCCCTTTTTTAGAAAATAGGGAGAGGAGTTTTTAAGACTCTATTTCCCACTTCTCTTAGTTAGTAATCTACATCGTAGTTCATCAAGAAATCAACTTGATTCCCCCCATCCCGATATCTCTTTGCGTCCAGTACATTAAACCTAAAAGAGCAAACCCCTTGTGCAAAGAAAGACCTGTTAGGAAAGTCAATATAGTTTTGACCTGTAGAACTGGTGGAAATATCTTTTGACCCAGTAATCTCCTTACCATCGCATAGCCTCGCGCTCCATCTGATAATAGCAGAAGAGTCTGGACTTGTTAGATTTACATAAAACCCAGCTATTCCCCAAGCATTAGAAGGTTTTTGATAGTCCTGATTCTTATTATATGTATCGCAAACTTGATTTACCAGACAGCTACCACGATTTTCTGGAACAGGCCATCGCTCTCCCGCTCGTGCGATTGAACCGAAAGAAAAACTCGATACAACAGTAACAAACAACAAACCCATTTTTAAGCGGTGCATCAGCTTTATTATCTTTATGGTGTCTATTTATAAATTATTTCCTAAATGCCAAAGTTTTTCAAGCCATATAAAGCCATGTTTAGTAGTTTTTTCCCCTCCCAACTAAGTCATAAAAAGTCATATTTAGCTGGTCAAGTTTGAAAAAGTCATATTTAGTTACGCTATAATCAAGTCGAACCCTTGCATCTGCGTGACTAATGGATATTGAAGAAGCCTTAAAGTTTACTGACAATCTAGCTTTAACTACTACGGGAAAACACTTAGATAGTCTGCAAAAAGCTATACTGCGCGGCGCTTGGGACAATCAAAAATATAAAGAAATTGCACAGGAACACCACCGCTCAGAGAAATATGTTAAAGAAGTTGGTTTCAAATTATGGAAACTTCTATCAGTTGCATTAGGCGAGGAACAAGTATCTAAAGCAAATTTTAGAGCAAAGCTGGAAAATTTACAAGTTTCCAATGTCTCACTCGTCGGGAATGGCTGTATTCATATTCGTAACATCTCCGCAGATACTTTTTACTCTCCCAAAGTCTCACAACCTGCACCGCAAGACAAGGATAAATTTCATGAAAAAACTAGCAATTCCGAACCTAAAATACATTTAGACTTATCCGACGCACCAGAACCCAACCTATTCTATAACCGCACATCCGAACTCTCCACCCTCGAAAACTGGATTTCAAGCCGCACCCGTCTCGTCACCATCCTCGGCTTATCAGGTATTGGCAAAACCGCGCTGACACTCCAACTAATCCCACAAATTCAACACGAATTCGATCGCATTATTTACCGCAGTTTCCGCAACTCCCCACCCCTGGCATCACTCCAAACCGACTTAATTCAATTCTGTAGGGGCGGTGCCCCCGTGCCCGCCCCCTCCCCCGAAGAAAGGGCAACCACGGGGGGATTGCCCCTACTAGAATATCTGCGATCGCACCGCTGTCTGATCGTACTCGATGATATCCAAACCATCTTCAGCAGCCAACAACTCGCAGGCCACTACCAACCAGGCTATGAAAATTACGGCACATTCTTCAAACAAATAGCCGAGTCATCCCACAACAGTTGCCTCATCCTCCTGAGTTGGGAAAAACCCAGAGAAATAGCCGCTTTAGAAGGCGAAAACCGCCCCTGTAAATCGCTGCAACTCAACGGTTTAGGCCCCGAAGCACAAGAAATATTCAGAGAAAAAGGTTTAGCAGAACCGGAGAAATGGTCAGAACTAATCGACCTTTACCGAGGCAATCCCTTATGGTTAAATATAATTGCCACATTGATTCAAGACTTATTCGGCGGCAGCGTTTCCGAATTCTTATCCTATGATACCCTATTCTTAGGTGACTTAGAATCACTATTGGAGCAGCAGTGCGATCGGCTAACCGAACCAGAAAAACAAGTGATATCCTCGTTAGCTAGTGAAGCCGCACCAGTTGAAATATCAAAAATTTCAGCCCATCTCGAATTATCGCCATCAGCATTATTACAAGCTGTGCAATCCTTGGGACGGCGTTTATTAATTGAAAAAATTAAACAAGGTCAGAAAACACTTTTCACACTCCAGCCTGTATTGATTGAGTATCTGAAAAACCAGCATTAATAACTGACTGAGTTGGCGATTAACTAAATCTATCAATAAACATATCGGGAGTAATAATTTCTACTGTCCTAAAAGGATTTAATATCAACAAATCCATATCCCCCGTAACAATTATATTGGCATTACCACTAACAGCCAACTCTAAAAACTTATTATCTTTTTCATCTCGACACACTGCGATTTTTTCGGTAATAGAGACTAACTGAGAAGAACTGATAAATTTCAGCAAAAATACCTTTCTGTCCTCTAAAGAAAGATACTTGTTAAACTTTTGACGATTCAGAACTTGCTCTAATTCTTTTAAAGTCGCTTCAGAATATAAAATTATTCCTTGTTTTTCTGCCAATTCGATCGCCCGAAATGGTACTGAGGTTTTAAAAAGCAAAGCACTGATTAAAACATTAGTATCGATCGCAAATCTATTCGTCATTATCGGCTAAAATCTCCTGTAATATTTCTGGTGTCAAGCCGCGCTGTTGTGCTTTATCAGAAATTTCTGCCATTACCTCTGTTAAAGTTTTGTTGTGTAAATTTTCTCTCAAAAACAATTGAATGATCGAGCTTAACTGTTTCTGAGTCTCAGGAGTAGCCCCTTCAAACGCCTTCTTAATATCTTCATCAACTTGAATTGTAATTGTTGTCATAACTAAAAAAATAAAAACTTAATAAGAAAACAATTTCTTGCTTAAATTTATTGTATCACAGGGTGTGAAGTTCAATTTCTAGGAAGAGCCCATATCCCTCAGCTTGCGCCATGCTATCAGCCAAATCTGCCTCAATGCGCTTACGTGCGATTCACGCTCGGGATAGCTTCGCCGATCGCACATCCGAACTCACCAGCCTCAAACTGTACTATACTATAGAGCGTCGCGGTTGCGACCATCGCTCACGAGCATCCCGATCGCACTCCGATGCAGAGTAAATCTAAAATCTAAAATCGACTAATCTATTACTTACTATAGTCAGGAACTCAGGGCTGAAGCCACTGAGCTTGTAAGAAATTACAAGCTATTCTGACGGGCCTAAGTCTTAACTGACTACGTTATTTGAGTCACGACACCGGGCGAATGCGAAGCTAGTCCCTTGCTCTGTCATCTGCAATTAAACAGTTTTAAAGTCACTGAAACAGTGTTGCAGGTCTAAAAAGCTCTTATAACCTTGGCGAAGCTAACATTACCCGAAAGGGATTCGGAGACAACCATATCTCCACAGAGGGGCAACCATACCCCTCTACCCCGCAAGGGGGATTCAAGGCGATTGAAATCGCCGGGTCGTTTTCCTCTCAGGTCTAAAGACTCGCTCGTTTCCCACTTACCGAGTGTTTTTATGAAAATTGCCACCTGGAACGTCAACTCAATTCGCACCCGCCTCGAACACGTTACTAGCTGGTTGCAAACCAACCAAATCGACGTTCTCTGCTTGCAAGAAACCAAAGTTACAGACAAAGACTTTCCCCTGCAACCCTTCCTCGACATCGGCTACAACTGCTACATCTCCGGTCAAAAATCCTACAACGGCGTCGCTATTTTTAGCCGATCGCCCCTGTCACAAGTCAGCGCCGGATTTGCCCCCATTCTCGGCGACGCAACCGTCGGCAGCTTCGACGAACAAAAGCGCCTCATAGCCGGGGTTATAGACGATATTTGCATCATTTCCGTATACGTTCCCAACGGTTCCGAGGTTGGTTCCGAGAAGTATCAATACAAACTGCATTGGCTCAAACTGCTGCAAGAATACCTGAAAATAGCACTAGACAAATCGCCCAACCTGTGCATTTGTGGCGACTTCAACATCGTACCGGACGATCGAGATATATACAATCCCAAAGCTGCTGCAAACTCCGTTGGCCTATCAATACCCGAACGCCAAGCATTAACAGAAATCACCGAATTAGGATTAAGCGACCCCTTTCGCAAATTCACCTCAGAAGGCGGACATTATAGCTGGTGGGACTATCGCGCCGCCGCATTTCCCCGCAACAACGGCTGGAGAATCGACCACCATTATCTCAGCCCTCCCCTCTACGAAAAAGCCAAAAACTGTACAATAGATATTGCTCCCAGAAAATTAGTCAAACCCAGCGATCACACCCCCGTAATTGTCGAAATTTGAATTATAAGTTATAAATAAAACTCAGGTCAAAAACCCTGTTTCTAAGCTGTTGTACATTTAAATTATGGGCAAATCATCAATCATAATATTGTGGAATGGGCTTCTAGCCCGTTCCAAATATACCATTTAAATGCGCGACAGCTTATCCTAAATCTTAGGTTTAACAACCAGAGATTTAAGAAACTGGGTTTCTCAAACCCCTTGCAGAAGATTCCTTCTTCAATCCGTTAAATCCGCTACAAAATCCGTTGCCGAACTTTCTTCTTCCATAACAACCAACCAACAAAAATCATGTTCTTAGTAACTGGAGCAACAGGCCCACTAGGCCGCCGAATAGTACGAAAAATCAGACAGCAAGACAAACCTGTCCGCGCATTTGTTCGCCTCGCTTCTCGCTATTCAGAACTAGAAAACCGAGGCGCCGAAATTTTTATCGGCGACTTGAAACAAGACAAAGATATCAAAAAAGCTTGCCAAGGAGTGCAATACATCATCAGCACCCACGGCACCGGCGGCGACGTACAAGCAGTACACTACCGCGCCAACATAGAACTGATCGACTGCGCCAAAGAAGCGGGAGTGCAGCACTTTGTCTTTCTTTCGGTACTCGGAGTCGATCGCGGATACGAAGATTCAGCAGTATTCAAAGCCAAGCGAGAAGTCGAAAAATACCTGCAAAACAGCGGATTAAATTATACCATTTTGCGGCCAGCCGGTTTTGCTTCCAGCTTGTTACCGCTAGCAGAAAGATTTCGAGAAACCGGACTTTACCTGCTGATTGGCGACGGCAAAAACCGCACCTCTGTTGTCAGTACCGACGACTTAGCAAAGATTTCCGTAGACTCGCCAACAGTAGAAGGTGCGCGCAACCAAATTTTACCAGTCGGCGGCCCCGATGTGCTGACCAGAGACGACATTGCCCGCATTTTCGGACGCTTGTTCAATCGCGAACCCGTGGTAATCAACCCGCCGTTGATGGTATTTGACGGCTTGCGAAATGCCTTGGGTTTGTTGAATCCTCAAGCTCAAAAAGGCTTGGGAACTTTGCGGGTATTGCTGGGTAACGAGTTTTTCTGCACTCCCGAAGAAGTGCAAAAATTGGAGTTAATCTACGGCATCAGAATGGAATCCCTAGAAAGCTTTTTGCGGCGCAATTTGAGCGTTTAAAAGACTGGTTCGCAGTTGCGCTTATTTCTCGTTACCAGGCAGAGCCTGGTAATGAATATCCAGAGGCTCTGCCTCGAAATTGCTGCGGAATATCCGATTTACTTTAACAATCGGGATGACAGGATTTGAACCTGCGACCCCCTCGTCCCGAACGAGGTGCGCTACCAAGCTGCGCTACATCCCGAAATTAGTCAATAGATTTTTAAGATATCACATTTAAGTCAAAACTTAGCCACCTCCTAGTATAATGTTTTGTAAAACACTACTCAGACGGAGGCAGGCGTGACAGTTAAGCCCCAGTGGTTGCGAGTTAAAGCCCCCCAATGGGAGCGCGTCGGCAACGTCAAAGAAATTTTGCGGGATTTATCCCTGAATACGGTTTGCGAAGAGGCTTCGTGTCCGAACATCGGCGAATGCTTCAACGCAGGTACTGCTACATTTTTGATTATGGGGCCGGCTTGTACCCGCGCCTGTCCTTACTGCGATATCGATTTTGAGAAAAAGCCCCAAGCTTTAGATCCGACGGAACCCCAAAGATTGGCGCAGGCGGTGCAGCGACTCAAACTCAATCACGTTGTGATTACTTCTGTTAACCGCGACGATTTGCCGGATGGGGGCGCGTCTCAGTTTGTCGAGTGCATTCAAGCTGTACGATCGACAATGCCCGATACAACTATAGAAGTTTTGATTCCCGACTTGTGCGGCAACTGGCAAGCTTTAGAAATTATTCTCGCAGCCCGGCCCGAGGTACTCAACCACAATACCGAAACCGTAAAGCGACTTTACCGCAAGGTGCGGCCGCAAGGAAAGTACGATCGCAGCCTGGAACTATTGCAACGCAGCCGCGAACTCGCACCTGGGGTTTACACCAAATCCGGGATTATGGTGGGACTGGGGGAAACAGATGCCGAAATTCGGGAGGCGATGCAGGACTTGCGGGCTGTTGGCTGCGATATTTTGACCCTGGGACAGTACCTGCAACCGACTCAAAAGCACTTGAACGTTGAAAATTTTGTGCCGCCGGAACAGTTTGATGCTTGGAGAAAGTTTGGCGAATCTTTGGGATTCTTGCAAGTTGTCGCTTCTCCCTTAACTCGCAGTTCCTATCACGCCGAACAGGTGAGAGAATTGATGAAACTTTACCCGCGCTAGTAATTTAAGTTTAACTGAACTGGCGCGAGAGAGAATGATTGTCACTCAAACTCGATCGGGTAACAGCATTGTTAAACAGTTGACAGTTGACAGTTGACAGTTGAGTGCGAAGTGATAAGAACGGAGATTTAAACTCCGCTCTTATCACAATCTGCCGACCTGAGTAAGGGCTTCAAACCCATGCTATTCGGTGACAATTTAACCTAGGGAAGCATTTGCTCCTCAGCAATTATACTTACAGCTTGCTCTAATTTTGGGTGAAAAACTGAGATTTAGGCGATCGATATAGCTGCAAGCTTCCCTAACGTCCGGAGTGCCATATCGATCGCCCCTCGCCCCCAAATTGCGAATTTTACACTCCTAAAAAAACAGTTTTTTCGGTAATCTTACTGATTGACAAATGCAATGCCATTCTTGACTTTTCACCAATAGGTAACGGCGAGGAAAAACCTACGCTTTCTGTGCCAGCGGGAGTTCAAAAGACCCGGTTTTTGATGCCGATCATATTGGGTGAGGTTAAATGGGAAGCCCCAGCCAACACCAAAAAAGTTATAGATCGATCGCCACATCCAACTCCCAACCTACGCCAAATACATCGATTAACCGGGTTTTTTCCTGGAATTCCTGGGTTGAAATGCCGAATTTTTGTCAGGAAACCCGGTTTTTCCCTTAACTGCCAACTCGATAAGGGAGACTCAAAAAACCATGAATCTCATATGGTGCAAGGGATTAAGCTTCCTATGAGCTGTGGGGTATTTAATCAAGAACCCCGAATTATATAAAGTTTTATTAAAAAAATCCCTATTTTGGCGAAGTGATCGGGAACGAGGTTATTGGTGATGAAGATTAACTTAACTTCTGACCTTGGTCACTTGTTTATAGCCAGTCTCTATCTATACTAGCTATATAAACAAAGAAGTACAACGCACTTTTCGGGGCTTCAAACTGTTACATCAGAAAGTTCTTAGCGTTTTCCCGAATCTTGGTAAAACAAGTGGGGCAGCCAAAGCTCGATCTCTCCAACAGCACAAAAGTCAGAAAAGTTAGTAAAGAAACAAACAGCGGTGATGCTTCGTCTTAACAAAGTGGGCATCATAATTATAAATAACCGCTAAGCGTAGCATCTTTTCACCCGGAGCCATTGAGAAAATCACTATGCCAGCCACCTCTTTTTACGCTCAAGCTGAATTCGACGAACAACTGCGAGTCAATCCCTTGCAAGATGTAGATGTGTTGGATGAAGATGCTGAAGAAGCTGGAGACGAACCCATCGACCAAGACTCAGCAGAGACTGAAGATGCAGACACAGCATCCAAATTGCAAAAAAACGCTAGCCGCCGCACTACAGATTTAGTGCGCCTGTACTTACAGGAAATCGGTCGGGTGCGTCTCTTGGGTAGAGACGAAGAAGTCTCCGAAGCTCAAAAAGTTCAGCGCTACATCAAATTGCTGGAATTGCGCAACACCGTCGCTTCCCAGGAAGAAGGGCTGATTCAAAGCTTCG
The DNA here is from genome assembly GCF_020738665.1 of Microcoleus sp. PH2017_08_TRC_O_A. Taxonomy (NCBI): domain Bacteria; kingdom Bacillati; phylum Cyanobacteriota; class Cyanophyceae; order Oscillatoriales; family Microcoleaceae; genus Microcoleus; species Microcoleus sp. PH2017_08_TRC_O_A. The sequence goes on along the minus strand of NZ_JAEQCE010000067.1, from coordinate 85,551 downwards.
TGCATTTAATAGAAGTGCGCGATCGCCTGTCTGCACAATTGGGACACAAACCTTCCCTGGAACGCTGGGCATTAACCGCAGGCATCAGTGACGTGCCAGAACTCAAGCGAATTATGGCCGAAGGCAAGCGCCAGTGGGCAGAATTGGCCGAGATGACGGTAGAGGCGATCGAAAAAATTCAAGCTGAAGGCATCGAAGCTAAAGACCACATGATTAAGGCGAATTTGCGCCTGGTGGTTTCCGTGGCAAAAAAATATCAAAATCGCGGTTTAGAATTGCTCGATTTAATACAAGAAGGTACTCTCGGACTGGAACGAGCTGTCGAAAAGTTCGACCCGACACGGGGCTATCGGTTTAGCACATACGCCTACTGGTGGATTCGCCAGGGAATCACGCGGGCGATCGCGACTCAAAGCCGCACCATCCGCCTCCCCGTCCACATCACCGAAAAACTTAACAAAATCAAGAAAGCCCAGCGCAAAATATCTCAAGAAAAAGGTCGCACAGCTACGATCGAAGATATCGGCGTCGAATTGGACATGACTGCCGCTCAAGTTCGGGAAGTATTGCTGCGAGTTCCTCGCTCTGTTTCTCTGGAAACTAAAGTGGGCAACGAAAAAGATACAGAGTTGGGCGACTTACTCGAAACCGACAGCATCTCGCCAGAAGAAATGCTGATGCGAGAAGCTCTGCACCGCGACTTGCAACAATTGTTGGCAGATTTGACTAGCCGCGAACGAGATGTTATTCTGATGCGCTTTGGTTTGGGCGACGGACACCCCTACTCGTTGGCAGAAATCGGTCGAGCTCTGGACTTGTCCCGCGAGCGAGTCCGCCAAATTGAAGCCAAAGCTTTGCAAAAACTCCGCCAACCCAAGCGTCGCAACCGCGTGCGCGACTATCTTGAGTCTCTGACTTAAATTAGCTGGTGTGCATTTACTGACAAATAGGGTTTAAAGCCTCGTCCTTCTTATAGGACGGCTTTCATCATAGGGTATGTATTGTGGATGCGCGAGATCTAAAAATCCGGTCTCAACTCTAGAATCCCAAAACAATCCTATAGGTTGAGGCATCAACCTATAGGGCTAGGCAATATCAAACAAGCGATGCTTGCTTTGTCTGTTTGAATCCAGAATCCCGATTCCTCAAGGTTCGGGAGTATGTCAGTGTATTGGTAATGTCCGTTTCTGGATCTAGGTAGAAGGCAGAAGACAGAAAGCATAAAGCAGAAGAAAAAATTATTACTTCTACACGATTTCTCTGTCTAATTACTAGAAACACGAATATTGGAGTATATTGGGGTAAGTCAATAGATCGGCTTTGCAACTTGATTTGAAAATCAGAGTTCAACAAACATCTCAGGTCGAAAGATGCTAAAACCTCAAAAAGGATTTTCCATTGCCACTAAGTCAGTCAAGGCGAAATTGCTTCGTTCTGGTTTTGATATGCAGCCAACTAAGGCAGCCTATAACGAGATAGTTCATTTCTATTTCCTACTAATTGCCGAAGCTCCTCAAGGCATCCTGACAAAAGAAAATGGAGGCTGGCGTTACTACGAGCTACTCACGGCTAATCATCCTTTCGTAAAAGGCTTTCCTTCTGGGATGAAGAGAGCAGCCATCAGGCAAGCAATTGGTGCTTAATAAAAGCTGGAATTCAACCTATCAAAAATGGTTGAATCGCCCAAAAAGGCTCAAGCACCACAAGCCACCGCTCCATCAAGGAGCGTTTAACTTTAACCCTCAGTACGATGCTGGGATGTGGAAAGAGGATGATGGTTTTTCTATTGTTCTAAAGATGCTGGTAGGCGATTCATGGAAGTGGATAAAACATCAGTATCAATGCCCTGACGTTCCGACCCAATGGGTAAAAGGCTCCCCTAGAGTGCAGGTTCAAAACGGTTCTTTGTGGATAGTTTTTCCACTTGAAAAATACGTTCCTGCTACGGGTGGCATCAAAGGAATCATGGCAAAAAGCACGTTTCGGACCTGCGGAATTGACATGGATCTCGACAAGTTCATCGTCATTGCTAGCATCCTAGAAACCAACGACAGAGGCGAAACGACTGAAGTCGCTAGACATTTCATTAACCAGTCGCGTCATGTAGCTCGTAGGAAGCGGAATCTAGGAAATATCGCCATCAAAATGGGCAAAACGGGAATCATTTCCCGTGGCTTTGCTAAAAAAGCATGGGACTCTTTATCTGCTGTGGAAATTGAATATTCAAGAGCCGTATCCCGCGAGCTTGTTGAGTTGGCCAATCATTGGCGGGCAAATGTGATTAGCTTTGAGCATCTGGGAAATTTGCGACCCAAACGCGGGAAATATTCAAGACGCTCAAATCAAAAACGTGCTTACTGGTTGAAAGGCAAAATCTATGAACAAGTCAAACGAATTGCTTATCAAGATTATGCAATTCTCACAACTCGCGTTAGTCCGATGAATACGAGCCGTCTTACCCCTTGGGGCGAGCCTGTCTGGAGAGGATGCAAATTCCCTTCAAGCCCGACTGAGTTTGATAGCTATCGACCGGGGGCTGCATTAGTAGCAACTGTGGATGGGTACAAAGCTCATAGTGGTTTAAATGCCGCTCGTAATGTGGCTCTAAAAGCAATTAAGCGCCATCTTTCAGAGGTGATGCTTCATCAAAAAAGCCTACAGCAGTAATGCTTGAGGTGTGCAATTAAACTAGAACGGTGTTTGGCGACTACCACTTTAATTGTACGAGGCTTGGGTAAACTGCCTAAAAATTCCTTTCCACTACGCTCTATTTGGTTGGGCTAGCCCCACAAACTGAAGGAAGCGACTACGGAGGAGTTGAAAAAGTGAACTATAGGTGGAATGTTGTGATTTATTCCAATTTACTCCAATTATGGGTTACTCTAAGGCTTTATGGTATGTGTGCCGTCAAAAATTATCAAAAACTAAATTTTTACCCCAAGCTTTTTTCAATAAGCTCCGATATTTGCAAAATATCTCGATCGCTGTGTATGATTGTCAATAGGCAGACTTTCTTGAGAGGGTCACTATGGCACTTTACACCGCGTCCTCATTCAAATCCGAACTCAATGACAAAGGCTGGCGGATGACTCCCCAACGGGAAACCATCTTGCACGTGTTTCAGAACCTCCCCAAAGGCAACCACCTGAGCGCGGAGGATTTGTACACTTTGTTAAAAAATCGCGGTGAAAACATTAGCTTGTCCACCATTTACCGAACTTTAAAGTTAATGGCAAGGATGAGCTTGCTCCGCGAACTCGAACTAGCTGAAGGTCACAAACACTATGAAATAAACCAGCCTTACCCGCACCACCACCACCACCTAGTCTGCGTTCAGTGCAACAGAACGATCGAATTTAACAACGATTCGATTTTGAAAATTGGGATGAAACAAGCTGAAAAGTCTGGGTTGCACCTGCTAGACTGCCAGTTAACGATTCATACGGTGTGCCATGAAGCTTTGCGGATGGGATGGCCGTCTTTGGTTTCCAGCAATTGGTCTTGTCCGAGGTCGATCGCCCAGAATGGCAACAGTGCCCCTGATGCAATCGAGTGAGAATACACTATTTTCGCATTTCAAGTACGGCTGGTTAGAATTATTAACGAAACTCGGCGCAAGTGTGATTCGCAGTTACGCCGAAACCGGGTTTCTGAAGGAAAATATATCATTTCCAGAATGAGTCGGAAACCAGAAACCCGATGGCTTTGACGTAACACCCGCAAGTCCGCTGCTAAAAAGTTTGGCTCAACAAATCCTTGCTGCTCACCCCGTAACTGCGCTGAGCTCGATCGAGCGCGTCTTTCGTCGGAGCATCCAAAACTCCGGTGACGGAACCCGTGTAAAAGCCGAGGCCTTGCAGCCGCGTTTGTAATTGCTGAATGCTCGATCGAGAATTGACACTGCTGCTAATCGGCACAGCAGGAACAGTAACTCGCCCAGCTAACCCCTTTTGGATTGCGGCCAAAGTTGCCGGAGTTGCAATACCTGTCGCCGGTGACAAATTGTGTTCCTGTTGAAACGACAATACCGCCCACTCAGTCTCGGCTCCAAATACTCCATTCACCGGGCCAGGGTTTTTTCCCAGACTTCTGAGCGCAGACTGAAGCTGTCGGACACCAGGCCCAGTATCCCCCCGCCGCAAACCCGTTGCGACGGGCTGCTGTGGCTTTGCCGCCTGCCTGTTGCCTTGTCTCAAAGCCGATCGAGTGCTGCGATCTACTGTACCAGTCCCGGACAGCCCGCTATCTCTCTGAAATCCGATCAAAGCTTCTTGAGTTGGTCGATCGAACCAACCGTGAATCTGGCTCCTGTAATAACCCAATTGTTGCAGCCGCCGCTGCAACAATTCTACTTCTCGACCTGTGTCGCCCAAATCCAGAAAATCTCCAGCATTATTACTCTGATCGTCATTTTCTCCTGGATATAAAGTAATTTCAGCTTCCCTCATCTGGGCATCTATCGCCATCAAAGTAGCAGTGTCAGCGCAGCCGTCAGAAACCAGATTGAAATCTTGCTGAAAACGAGTCACAGCGTAGAGAGTGCGTTCGCGAAACTTGCCGTCAATGCCGCCCTCAAAATAGCCTAAAGCTTTTAACTGCCGCTGGATCAAGTCTACCGTCGCCCCTCTGTCGCCGAACCGCAGCCCCTTGCAACCGCCATTTTCCGAAATATCAGGAGGAGTAACGGGGGGAGTTGGCCTGGTGGAAGCAAACAGCAAGGCTAAAGTTTGCCTGTCAGCAACTCCAGTCACCCGCAGTCGATTAATGCGCTGGAAGTATCTCACCGCATTGAGAGTAATTTCGCGAAAACTCCCTGTGGGATGCGTGTTGAAGTAGCCTAGCTCTTTCAACCTGCGCTGGAGAGCGGTAACATCTGCACCCGAGTCTCCATAACGCAGCTCGTTATAGCTATAGTTTGTATAAGTTGTTTTAAAAGATCGATCGTCCTCGTCTAAACTGTTGAGCGCTATCACCGTAGATCGATCGGGCTTACCAGTCAGCGACAGTTGATAGTCTCGTTGAAAGTTAGTCAGAGCTTGTTTTGTTACCGGGCCGAGCTGACCAGTAGAAGATCTAGGAAAATAGCCAAGATCCCGCAATCTGTCTTGAACAGAGCGCAAATTGGGATTTCCTGGATCTATTTGAGCAAAAGCCGAACCGGCTGCATTCAAAACCGACAGCATCAAAGCCAGAGACAACAAACGGACATAAGTCTGAGTCGATAGGTTTTGCCACTTGGGCGTATCAAAAATTTTCGACTCTTGTGCGGGTGCTTCGCAAACAAGAGCAAGTTCGAGGTAGGCGAGGGATTCCATAAATTTTTAGTGTGAAATTGTGGCTGTGATGTACGAGCAAACTCAAGCTGAGCTTTGAGCGGCCCTGGAGCTATCAAGGCTAATGTTTACCTGTTTGCACGCAGCACCCGTTTCTGAAAAAGAATTTGCCTTCAAAAATAATTACAGGGAACAACCAAGATAGCATCGCTGTTTAGAGAGACGCGAGTGTCAGGAAAATAGTTTGCAGCCACATCTTAGCCTTGATGAGGGAAAAATGACCAGTTTTTGGGTATTATTGGCTAAAAATTAAAATTTGTATGAGAAAAAAATATGAGTTGTTGACGATCGATTAAAAAACCCCACCCTTGCTAGTTGCAAACAGGATGGGGATGTTATTCGTTAACTAATCTGTAAAAATCGGACATTCACTTAAATTAAGCCGAACCGATCGCAAATTAAAGCTACTCCCGCTGCAAAAACAGTAATTGCTAAGGCTACCAGAGGGTTTTGCCCTCTGCTGACTGCAAAAGAAGTGACCACCCCAGCTCCTAAAGCCGCAGTTACAGCAGCAGTCGCCAAATCTCGATCTGGACGTTTGTCGTACATATTTTTTATGGTTGATAGCTGTCAAGCTGAAAACTTAGATCTTGTTATCTAAGCTACCATTCTTGCCTCTACTGCGGTGACAAAAGCCTACGATTTGCAACTAAGCTTAAAATTTTGCTAAGTTTCTTAACATAACTCTCATTAATAACATAATTTCTACTTATAGCGGTTCTCAAGCGTGGTGAGGTATGCCCACGGAGCCCACGGAGCCCACGGAGCCCACGGAGCCCACGGAGCCCTATGCCGGATAGTACCTCATATGGGAGCTCGAAAGGCTATATGTTATTAATGAGTTTTTCTGTTGAGTTTTAGCTATTGAAACCTTTTCTCTGGTGAGCTTTATGGCAAATTGAGGAGTTTTTCGGGGCGATCGCACCCACAGTCTCAGCATCTCAGATTACAACCCTAAATACCCACGACTCGCACAAAAACCCAAGAAACCGGGTTTCTTGACGAAAAACCTACGCTTTCACCACCAACCCGCGACAAGAAACCCGGTTTCTGAGACTTGGTAATATCGCAAATAAATTTAACTTGACTTATTCCTATAAATATGTATCTCACTATTTGAGGCAAAAGACAGGAAAAAACCAGGCGTTGGTGAACAACCTGCTGCGATCGCTCCTATTCGCCTTCAACTTTTTCAGTATTGCCGCCCTTGACCCAACCTTCGCGATTGCCATCCTCAACTCGAATTCGCTGCCACTCTTTGTCCGGCGAATCTTCCAAAACCACAACTTTTTCCTTATAACCTACACCGCCAATGCGGTTTGAGTCTCGGTTGCCACTATCCCGAAGAATTAAGCCGATCGGCTGAGTTACCAGAGCTCGGTAAGCTCCCGGTTCCAGGGGTTTCTCAGACGCAGCATCGCCAGACGCAGCATCGCTAGACGTAGACACTGGGCTGGCCTTGGCTGTTGACTTCGCCCCAGCACCGGCAATCTGAGCTGCTGTTTTGTCGTTGGGAAAAACAGGTCTGTCGGGCACAGTAGTTAGCTTAGCGGCAAAGTAAAGTGCAGCCGCCACGCTAGCGCCTGCCATCAGCACGATCGCTAGCAGAAAACCCACTAAAAACTTGAAAACGCTATATATACTGTTCATAACAGTTGACAGTTGACAGTTGACAGTTGACAGTTGACAGTTGACAGTTGACAGTTGACAGTTGACAGTTGACAGTTGACAGTTGACAGTTGACAGCTTGCGAAAGAGAAGGGTTGACAGTTGACAGTTGACCGAAGGAACAAGGAAGAGCGAATGGGGAAATTTGGGTTCGATGGGATAGACGCTGGGAGGGAAATTTCAGCTTCGGGCGAAGGCCGAATGCTTGGGAGCATCTCAGTTTTACAAGAAGCATTTTTTATTGTAGTGCGAGCGTCCCCGCTCGCGTGCTTATAAACCCACGCGAGTTCTCGACAGCACTATAAATGCAAAACTAAGATGCTCCCGAATGCTTTCTGCACAATGTTTTCGATCGACTATCCTTGAATCCGGCGGCTCAAACTGCCGTATCTCGAAGCAAGGCGAGCTTTACCCGCCGCCGCCCAATCTTGCAAAAATTGGATTTGCTCGCTCGCTGTTCGGGCTAACGGCACCATCTGACTAGCTGATTCTAAAATATCATCTGTGGTAAAGTCTCGATTTTGGCTAAACCCAATGTGCATTGCTTCAATCAAAGTTTGCTCGATTTCGGCTCCTGAAAAATCTGGAGTTTCGTAAGCCAAGCGCTCTAGATCGTAGTTTTTGATGCTGTGCGATCGCAACCGCAACAAATGTACCTCAAAAATCGCCCGCCGTTCCTCCTGACTTGGCAAACCTACAAAAAATATTTCGTCAAACCTGCCTTTTCTCAGCATTTCCGGCGGTAAAGACTGGATGTTGTTCGCCGTGGCGACGACAAACACCGGTGAAGTTTTTTCGCCCAACCAAGTAATAAAAGTTCCGAACACGCGGCTGGTTGTCCCCGAATCGCCTTTACCATCCAATCCCGAAAAAGCTTTGTCAATCTCGTCAATCCACAGCACGCAAGGCGCCAAAGCTTCCGCTAGCTGAATCATTTGTCTGGTGCGCGATTCTGATTCCCCGACTAATCCGGCAAACAAGCGCCCGACATCCAACCGCAGCAAGGGCAAATGCCAGTGGTGAGCGATCGCCTTTGCAGTTAAGGATTTGCCGGTGCCTTGAATTCCGACTAATAACAAGCCTCTGGGATGCGGCAAACCGTATTGGCGGGCGCGATCGGAAAAAGCACCACCGCGCCGCAGCAGCCATTCTTTGAGATTGTCCAAACCGCCGATATCGGAGATGTTTTCGCGGGCTGGGTAAAAATCGAGAATTTGAGTTTGGCGGATGGTTTGGCGTTTTTCTTCTAAAATCAGTTCGGCATCGTCGGGATGCAGTTCGCCTCTGGTGGCGATCGCCTTTGCCAAAACTCGGCGGATTCGTTCGATCGACAATCCTTGACAGGAGCGCACCATTTCATCCAGGAAACGCCCTTCTATGCTTTGTCCGGTAGCACTTAACAGTCTTTCTACCTCAATTTTGATTTCCGCAGCCGCAGGCAGAGGAAACTCCAAAACAGTGATGACTTCGCTGAGGTCTTCCGGGATCGAAGTTATCGGAGATACGATGACTATATTTTTGGGTACAGATTTGAGGAGTCTCGCCAAATTTCGCAACTTCCGAGAAATCGAGACATCTTCTAAAAAGCGCTGAAAGTCTCGCAAAATAAAGATTGCTGGTGCGGATGCCGGCAATTTTTCCAGAAACTCTAAAGCTTGTAGCGGGTTGCGCTTGCCAAAACCCGCATCGTTGGGATTGCCTTGATAGCCATCTACAAAATCCCAGATGTAGACGGCGCGAGAACCCTGTTTTTTGGCGCATTGGGCGATCGCGACTTCGACGCGCTCTTCTTCCCGTGTGGGAATGTAGATTAGGGGGTAGCGCGATCGTAGCAGCAGTTCAAACTCGTCGCTAAAAATAGTCATTAGTTATTAGTCATTAGTTATTAGTTATTAGTTATTAGTCATTAGTTATTAGTTATTAGTCATTAGTTGTTAGCGGGTGTTTTTTTTCGTCGTTATTCCACACTTATTCGTGGTTAGCTACGAAAGCATTTCTTTCCGAGAGTAAAAAGAGTTTTTGTTAGAGTGCGAATTCTTCAAGATCGCAGCAAAGCTTATATACATCTAGCAAATGTCCCGATCGCGGACAGTAAAAGCAAAACTGAAATGCTCCCTTAGCTATTGACTATTGACTGCTGACTAATGACTAATGACTAATGACTAATGACTAATGACTAATGACTCTGGACTGCTGACTCTTGACTAAGGCAATTGCCGTTTAAGTGCCGCCAGAGACGCCCAGCGACTGTCAGAGACTGTTTCTGAACTTTCTGTCTCTTCTGCATCATCCTCATTTAAATCTATTCCCGGACATTCAACATCGCATAGCTGTTTGTGCGGCAGTTCCAAGCACATTTGTTGGTACACCCAATCACTCGGAGAGAAATAGCCTGTGGGAGATAAATTTTCCACTAAATCTTCTAAATCCACTTCAAATTCTCCTGAACTTGCATCAGGATCGCTCACTTTTTCTTCGAGCCAAATTATTTCCGATGATTGGATTTTTAAACGGTGATTGTATTGTTTTAGGCATCTATGACAGCTAAGAGTCACAATTGTTTCAGCTTTCGCCTTCACATCAAGAAAATTACCTTTGTGAGTAACTTGCAGCCGCCCCCGCACGGGAGTCAGAGTTGCTAAATCGGGGATAATTTCTTCAAAATCAATGACCTCTTTCCGCTCGGTTTTTGCGAGTAGGTGAGGGATATAAATTGTCTCCATAATCATCTTTCGCCGTTTTATTATCCTCGTCTCAAGTCACAAGCCAGTCGATTTTAGATTTTAGATTTTAGATTTTAGATTTATTTCACAGATGAATCTGGGAGCTTAAACACGATTCTAAAATTTTCGGATATCTACTTTTGGCATCGGGGCTTGTACTTGTTTTTGGGCGGGTAAAAAGTTAAAAGTCAAAAGGAATAGCTCTTTTTTGGCTTTTTCCTTTTTCCTTTTTTCTTTTTTCCTTGTTACCGTCAGCGCAGTCGCACTACCAAACGCCGATCGGCATCTTGTCCTTGACTGTAAGTTTCTATATCCTCACATTCGCTCAAAAAACTGTGTACTTGACGGCGTTCTGCCGAAGACAGCGATTTGAGTTCAACTTCCCCTCCAGTCGATCGCGCTTGATCTGCTGCGTACTCTGCCATCGATCGCAATTCTGCTTGTCGCCGGATGCGATAGCCGTTCAGTTCGACTGTATAAGCAATGGGTTCATCTGATTCGTGAGCGATGTTCGCAACTGTGTTGCAGAGGTACTGAATCGCATCTAGTACATTACCGTCTGGGCCGATTAAGATAGCAACTTGTTCGGGTGTCAGATTGCTTTCATCTATTGTCATCCAATAGCAATCATCTTGCTGTTGGCTTACCACTGTTGAGGGAATTGCGGACAGTTTTAGCAATTCTTCTAACCATTGCTGTCCGCGCTGCATTTCTGATTCTTTCATTTTAACAATCAAGCCTTTTTCTTAGAACGGCCCGGCTCAAAGGGAAGTGCATCTAATCCCTGTTCTTTTTTTGTTTTCGCTTCTGCTTCGTCCACGATTTTTTGGAGATTTTCGGGCAGCGGTTCTCTAGACAAAATAAACGATTGAACTGTTTGGAAGATGTTAGCAATCAGCATATACATCAACACGCCGGCGGGCAGCGGGAAGAACAAAAACATCCCCGAAAATATCACTGGCGTCAGTTTGTTGACTGTAGCCTGTTGGGGATTGTCGTTTGGCCCTTGTGCTTGTCCCGAAAGAGTTTGGTTGATATACAAACTGATACCGAAGCCGAGGATCATCACCAAAATATCCCAGTGGATTGTGCCGTCTGGGTCGATCGCGCCCACGCGGCCTAGAGCTTCGATAAACAGGAATCCTTTGTTGGTAGCCAATCCGGGGATTGTGCCTTGAACTGTGGCTTCACCGGTCGCTAAAGCCACGATGTTGCCCTGTTCGTCTACCTTGACGAATTCTTCGCCTTTGATGACTTTCCAACTGGGAACAAAGTCAATTTCGCTCTTATTTTCTGCCGCTAGAGCTTGGAGAGGTTTACCGTCTGGGGTCTTAAATTCAACCTTGGTTGTATCGCCGACTCCGAGTTTGTCACCTGCTGGAATCACGCCCACAACTGGAGCGTGAAATGTACCCGTCACGTAAATATTTTGTGGTGGCGTAGCAAAGGCTTGCGGTTGAACAGTTTCGATTTGTTCTTTCGGCAAAACTTGGACGTTGACGCTGTAATTTACGTCAGAAAAAGGCGAACCCCTCAGCGTTGCAAACAGTGCAAACAGCACCGGCATTTGCAGCACCAACGGGAAGCATCCTGCTAGAGGATTGCCAAATTCTTTGTATACTTTGCTCATTTCCTCCTGCTGTTTGGCAGGATTTTCTTTATACAGTTTTTGAATTTGATCTACTCGCTCTTTCATCAACGGCTGCGCTACTTTCATGCGCCGCATATTGCGAAGAGAGCCTGCATTTAGAGGATAGAGAGCAAAGCGAATCACGAGCGTCAGAGCTACGATCGCTAAACCGTAGCTTGGCACGATCCCGTAGAAAAAATCTAGGATCGGCAGCATTAGGTTGTTGGAGAGAAACGAGATACCAAAATCCATTCGCTTTGAGTTAATTTAGGTGCTCTTAGTTTACTGTTGAGAACTATTTTTACCCGCTGAATGCGGGCCGTCTCAACTTTTAGGCTTTTGTCTCTATCTTAGGACATTGCCTGTCGATCGACCGCCCGCTACCAGATTTTTGTAATGACTAAAGCCAATACTCGCGCTGACTTCACCCAAAAAACGCACGCAAACGCCCGACAATCGTCATAAATATCCCCAAATTTTAGACTAAGAGTTCAACCTGGCAGATTCATCTGTGGAGTAAATCTCAAATCAAAAAATGGAAAATCGACAGATTTCGCCTTCAAATCAGGGTAAAAGCCTTTCGGTTATTTAGCTTTTGCTGCTGCGTTGGCTTTTTGAGCTGCTGCGGGCAGTTTTTCGTTAATGTAGTCATAGACTGCTCGAAATTTCGGAATCGATCGCAGTTCCAAGCGGCTGCCATTTTTCATGGTCAGCACCATGTCTCCGTAAGTCCCGAAACCCCGAGGTACTGTGACAATTTTGACTATATCTGAGTAGATAACGTCGATGCGATCGCCCCCCATCCAACCGCTAGTTACGGACACTCGGCGGTTGGTGATCCGGTAGCGCAGCCACAGAGCCCGAACAATTGCTCCTACTGCGAGGGGGATTCCCACGACAGTCAGCCCCAGGAGTAAGTTGATAATCAAGTCTCCCAGCGCGGGGCCGCCTTCATAATATACTTCCTCTCGAATTCCCATCTAGTACCTCGGCTTCTACCAACAACTGCTCTAATTCTTGCAGAATTTCTGCATAATTGCACTCTTGTGCGATCGGACGCACCACAATTACTAAATCCCATCCGAATTTTAATCGGGGCAATAGCTGTCGCAAAGCGGCGCGAATCTGGCGCTTGATCCGGTTGCGGACTACAGCGCGCTTGCTGACTTTCAAGCTGATAGAAATGCCTGTGCGACTCGGTTGCAAGGATTTATCGGCTGTGGGTTTGCCAATCTCGACGCTTTTGGGTTTGCGTAGAGCTCTTAAGCTGAAATGAGCGGAGTTGCGGCGGATTCCCTTGCGGTAAACGGCGCTGAAGTCTTTTCGGTGCTTGAGTCGGTTTGTCAGGGGCAACATGGTGGCTGCGTGCGATCGGGCTCATTCTTGGGCCGTGCTAGACTGCGAGGCGGTGACGACCTTTGCTGCGGCGTGCTTTGATTACCAATCGACCAGTTGCGGTACGCATTCTGGCGCGAAAACCGGATGTTCTTTTTCTTTTGCGGCTGGTTCCGTGCAGGGTTTGCTGTGTCATTTCGATTTCTCCCGTCTTGTTACTTTACTTTTGATTAATATTCACAATCTTCTAGTATACCATAGAGTGGTTTTCTTGGCAATAATATTTTTCCGAGTTGATATGTATTGAGAGTTGAGTTAAGTTGCGATCGCAGCCTTGAATGATTGGTCAAGGCTATAATCCCGACTTATTTAAAAAATGTGGTTTATGAACGGCTGACATCTCTTGAAAGCATTGCCAAAAGAATTTGATGTTTGAAAAACAATGGGTTAAAATGCCAAATATTATAACCAACCGGAAAAAACAGATGGATGCCACAGTATTAAATCCTAATCCGAATCCTAATGAAAAAGTGACTATTGTCCGCACAGAAAGGGGGCTTACGATCGCGGGAACACGCATAACTCTTTATGATGTAATAGATCATCTCAAAGCCCACTATCCCCCTAAATTCATTCGCGATGTATTTAACCTTACGGATGAGCAGTTGGGCGCTGCCATTTCCTACATTGAGGCGCACCAGACAGATGTAGAAGCTGAGTATCAAGAAGTTTTGAAATCAGCCGAAGAAACTCGCCAGTATTGGGAAGAACGCAACCGCGAACGCTTTGCTCGCATAGCTGCAACTCCCCCTCGCTCTGAATATGAAGCTGCGCGAGTCAAACTTCAGCAACGCAAAGTGCAGCGGGAAGCAACAAAGCAATGATGATTCTGGCTGACTACAATTTGAATCGGCAAGCTCTCTTGCTTTCTGGAAGTCTGGTGGCAGGAGGGTGGTTAGATATTGCTCCCATTCGGTTAGTGACATTTCAAGATATTGGCTTAGCGTCTAATAGCGACGATCGAGTTGTTTGGCGATTGGCTCAATCTAATCAGATGCTTTTATTGACAGCAAACCGTAATGCAAAGGGTGAAGATTCTCTGGAACAGGTGATGCGGGAAGAAAATGAGCCAACTTCATTTCCCATTATCACGATTGGCGATCCGGATCGGGTTAACGAATATGATTATCGAGAGCGTTGTGTTGAAAAGCTTGTAGAAATAGCGATCGATATCCAAGACTATATGGGAGCAGGTAGGTTATTTATTCCGTAAACAAATATATCAATACTTCGGACAGTTTTTCTATGGCCCAATGACTTATCCTCTATGACTTTGAGCCACTGTGGATAATTAAATCAAAGTCATGTCCACCCCTGACTTGCATTTAATTCGACTTTTTCATGATCCTTAGCCTGTAAAGCTTGTAGTATCGTTCCAAGAACTGTCCGGAGTATTGGTGTACCAATCTGTTGTTGAATCGAACAGTGTTCCTTACCCGAAATACAGAGGATTTCAGGTAAGTGAACCATGTTGATTTAGGCGATCGCAAAAAAGCCAGTTTCCTAACTTAGATATTGCAACTCATATCGTCAGATAATTGACTGAAACGAGCATTTTCCCGATAGTCTACCGGGCAGTCAATCACGCAGGGAACATCTTGAGCCAGCGCTTCCTTCAGGATAGGAATAAAATCGGTGGCGGATTCCACGCGATAGCCTTTTAAACCCATACTTTCGGCATATTTTACAAAATCGGGATTGCCAAATTTGACGAAATGTGAATGACCAAAGTGATCTTCCTGCTTCCATTCAATTAACCCGTAGCCGCCGTCATTAAAGATGAGAGTGACAAAATTAGTACCGACGCGCAACGCAGTTTCTAACTCTTGAGAGTTCATCATAAAACCGCCGTCGCCGGTGGCTGCTACTACTTTGCGATCGGGATAAACGAGTTTTGCCGCCACCGCACCGGGAATCGCAATCCCCATCGCAGCAAATCCGTTGGAGATTAAACAGGTATTCGGGCGATCGCAATGATAGTGCCGCGCGATCCACATTTTGTGAGCCCCCACATCAGATATGAGAATATCTTCCGGGCCCAGCACTTGCCGCAAATCGTAAATCAGTTTTTGTGGCTTGATCGGGAAACCATCATCCTTAGCATATTGTTCGTACCCAGCGCGAATATCTGCCCGCAATTGCTTAGCAAAAGGATCAGTCTTCTCCATGCGATCGGCACGCTGCAAAATTTCATTGAGCGAATCCGAAATATCCCCCACAACTTCTACAACAGGAATATAACTGCTATCAACTTCTGCTGGCAGAGCTCCTACGTGAATAATCGGAATTTTGCCGTCAGGATTCCACTTTTTCGGGGAATATTCAATTAAATCGTAGCCAACAGCAATCACTAAATCCGTTTCTTCAAAAGCACAGCTAATGTAATCCCGTTTTTGCAATCCCGTCGTCCAAAGTGCCAAAGGATGAGTGTAAGGAATTACGCCTTTGCCCATAAAAGTATTAGCGACGGGAATATTTAATCGAGTCGCAAATTCTGTCAAAGCATCGCTAGCATTAGCCCGAATCGTGCCATTTCCTACTAAAAGCAAAGGACTTTTCGCCTTGGAAATTGCCACAGCAGCTTTATTCAGACTTTGGTAAGCACCAAAAGTTTTTTCGCGGTTATCTTTAGTGAGCGGCTCTCCTTCGACAGGCATTGCTGCGATGTTTTCGGGCAAGTCAATGTGAACTGCTCCCGGTTTTTCACTCTGAGCTACTTTAAAGGCTTTGCGGACAATTTCTGATGTCGTACTGGGGCGGACAATTTGAGCATTCCACTTAGTAACCGGAGCAAACATAGCCACCAAGTCCAAATATTGGTGCGATTCTATGTGCATTCTATCCGTGCCGACTTGTCCGGTAATTGCTACTAGAGGAGCGCCGTCTAAATTCGCATCAGCAACACCTGTAATTAAGTTAGTTGCGCCGGGGCCCAAGGTGGACAAGCAAACGCCTGCTTTGCCGGTAAGGCGGCCGTAAACGTCTGCCATGAAAGCGGCGCCTTGTTCGTGGCGAGTAGTAATAAATTTAATTGAAGAGTGTCTTAGGGCTTCTAAAACTTCTAAATTTTCTTCTCCGGGAAGTCCGAAGACGTATTCTACGCCTTCGTTTTCTAAACATTTGACCAAGAGTTGAGCTGTGTTCATTTCCGTTTTTTCCTCGGTTACTCAGGATTTGTTGTTCTCAAACAATTTACAAGGTTGGGATTTATTGTACAACTTTTGAGGCTGACAAAGTTTTTAGCCGCCCTCAGTCAACTTCTTGCAAAAATCTAATGTTGAATTTTTAACCGCAGATCAACGCGAATTAACGCAGATGGATTGAGGTTTTTGCAAGAAGCCGATCGAGCTTTACTTATTTTACCCACACTGTTTTAATGTTGACAAATTCGTGAATTCCTTGGATGCTCAATTCGCGTCCGTAACCGGAGCGTTTGATGCCGCCAAAGGGCAATCTGGGGTCGGATTTTACTAAGCCGTTGATGAATACGGCGCCTGCTTCTAGTTCGGAAATAAATCGATCGCCTTCTGAGCTTACTGTAGTCCAAGCTGTCGCGGCTAAGCCAAAAGATGTATTGTTGGCTAGTTCGATCGCCTCATCGATGTCTGCAACTCGAAATACTAAGGCTACGGGCCCGAAAAATTCTTGTTGGCGCGCCGCAGCATCCAGGGGAATATCTGTCAAAATAGTTGGCAAGTAGAAATTGCCGGCTTTCTCTGACAGTGCGCGGCCGCCTGTCAAAAGTTTTGCTCCTGACTGAATGCAAGCTTGCACTTGATTGTCCAATTCTTTAAGAATTGTCGGAGTAGCTAAAGGGCCGATATCGGTTTCTGGCAACATCGGATCGCCTACTTTCAATTCCTCGAATTTTTTGACAAATCCTTTGATGAATTCATCGGCGATTTCTTCTACTAAAATAAAGCGTTTAGCAGCTACGCAAGTTTGGCCGTTATTTAGCATCCGCGATGTTACAGCAGTTGATAAAGCTGCTGGTAAATCGGCGCTGGACATCACAATAAATGGGTCGCTTCCTCCCAATTCCAACACTACTTTTTTCAAATTTTTGCCCGCATTTGCTGCTAAACTTTCGCCGGCTGGTTCGCTACCGGTGAGAGTTGCTGCTTTGACGCGATCGTCCGCAACGATTTTAGCTACTTTGTCGGCGCCCACTAGCAAAGTTTGAAAAACTCCTTCGGGAAACCCTGCTTCGGCGAAAATCTCTTGAATTTTTAGAGCGCACTGAGGCACGTTGGAAGCGTGTTTGAGCAAGCCGACGTTGCCCGCCATCAGCGCCGGCGCCGCAAACCGAAAAACTTGCCAAAATGGGAAATTCCAGGGCATGACGGCTAAAATAGCGCCCAGCGGTTGGTAGCGGACAAAGCTGCTGCTAGCGTCGGTGGTTGCGGGTACGTCTGCCATAAATTGAGCGGCATTTTTGGCGTAAAAGCGGCAAACTAAGGCGCATTTTTCTACTTCGCCGATCGCCGATTTAAGCGTTTTGCCCATTTCCAACGTCATCATTTGGGCGAAAATTTCGCGATCGCGCTCCAAGATATCCGCAGCTTTCTGCATCCAGATTGCTCGCTGCTCAAACGGCTGGTGGCGGTACTTGTTAAAAGCTTGCTGTGCTAATGCCAGCTTAGCTTCTATGGCCTCATCTGCGATCGGCTCGAAAGTTTTCAGCGTTTCTCCCGTTGCCGGGTTGATAGTAGAAATACCCATTGTTCTATCTCCGTTTCAAAATATACAAAACTCCCTTATAGTTTTGAAGCTAGTTCGGGAGTTGTATTGATGTATTACAAAATTTGGATTTACCAGCCATACTTTTAGATATTGCTAATTTGCAAGTGCCGGGATTTGTTTAAATCTCTCTGTTTTTAATTATAGTGCAAAGTATTAATTGCAAATCTTAAGAAATTTTGTTTTTAAAGTTTATGTTGGCGATCGAAGTGGCAAATGCTTCCCAGGCAGAGCCTCTTGGGTGCATCTGGTTTTTGAAGCCTGAAGAAGCATGACCGCATATAAGTTATTAGTTATCATCTTATGTTGACTACGGTCATGCTTCGCCCCTACGGATATATTTGCCTTGCGCCAGATGCACCCGAGCCTCTTAACCCATATTCAGAGGCTCTACCTCGGCTGGGAGAATCGACAATGGAGGCAGAGCCTCCGCATCTCCGTTACCAGGCAGAGCCTGATAACGAGTAACTACACGCTCCTAAACAGACTTTTCCTCGATGTAATTCTGCACGTAAGACTGATAGTAATACCTGCTGCCCTTATCGTTATTAGCCACCATTCCCAACAGCGGAATCCCCGCCATTTTCAAATCTTCAAAAGCCAACAACAGCGCCTCCCGCTCAGTTTGATGCAGCCCCACCACCAGCATCAATCCGTTAGTATGAGCCGCCAACAAATTCGCATCTGCCAAACCCAAAAGCGGCGGAGTATCGTAAATAACTAAGTCAAAATGACTTGCCAAAGCTGCCATTAAATGCTGCATTTTTCGGGAAGACAGCACCTTTGTGGGATCGGGAGGCACTGGCCCGGATGTTAACACAAATAGGTTTTCATCGCGGGGCGATCGCAAAATCACCTCTTCGACATCCACATCCTCGGCAATTACATTGTGCAAGCCTTGCCAATTCGGCAAACCCAGCATTTCGTGCACCTGCGGCCTCCGCAAATCCGCATCCACCAACAGCACTTGCTGGCCCATTGCCGCCGCCGCCCGCGCCAGATTTACCGCCACCGTAGACTTACCGTCAGCTACTTGACAAGACGTAATTACGCAAGAAGCGATCGGACTATTAACATTTAACAACCGAATATTAGCATTGAGCGATCGAAAAGCCTCTTGAAAAGCATCCGTCGGCACCGGCGAACTTCCCACATCAATCGTAGTTCCCTCAGCAGGTGGCAGTCTCAAAATTTTATCGCTAGCAGGAATTACCCCCAACAAAGGCAACCGAATCGAATGTTTGACATCCTCAGGAGAATTGAACACAGTTTTATTATTAAACCGTTCCGCCAACTGCGCCGCCAGCATCCCAAACAACAAACCAGCCAATCCCCCCAAAGCCAAATTCAAAGGCATAATCGGAGCAACAGCCATCAACTCGCCATTTTTGTAGCGCGGAATTTCCGGCTTAGCAATAACTTCCCAAGCCACCTCTTTTTTACCCACAGCTTCAAGCTGCAAAGCTTGCTGTTTTGCCAGCAAACCATTCAGCGTATTGTTAGTCAACTCCGCCTCCCGTTGCAAATCCGAATAGCGCCGAAAAATTACCGGGAATCCTTGAGAATATTGATTCAACTGCTTAGCAGCCTGTTCCAAAACTTGATTCCGCACGCCCAAAATCTGAATTAAATTAGCAGTACCGATAAACTGTTCGATTAACTTAATCCGCACCGGATCTTGAAAAGCCAGCACTTGCGAATTCACCTTAGCCAAATCAGTTCCCAGAACCTGTTGGGCTTCTTTCTTCAGCAAAGGAATCAGATTTTTGCGCTGTTCTCGCAACAACTGCATTTGCGGAGTTTGGTCTGTATATGTCGCCGAATTAATCGCAATTTGTCCTTCCAATTGCTGCAATTGAGTTAGCATTCCTTGATAGCGGGGAGCTTGACTCAGCGCCGAAGCCATCAGCGCTTGTTGCTGGTTTAATCCGAGCTGATTTTGCAGGTTAATATAGAGCAATCTTTGCTGGTTAAGCTGCGTTTGCGCGTCCAATCTTTGCGTTTGAAGTTGGCTGATTTGCTGCGCGAGTTGTTGGGTTTGAATTTGCGGATCAATGAAATTGTACTGCTGCCGCAACTTTTGAATTTCTGTTTGCAGAGCTTGTTGGCGCTTTTGCTGGTTGGGAATTTTGGATTTCACAAAATCCAAACTCTGGCTAATTTGAGTTTTGGTATCTTGCACGCTGTAGTTGCGGTAGCCTAGGGCAACTTTTTCCAAAACAAACTGAATTTTTTTCGGATCGAAATCCCGATATCTAACTTCGATAATTTTGGTATTTTTGAAGCGATTGATTGACAGCCTAGTTCCCTGAGAATATGGCAGATTATCTGCTTTTTCGTTCAAAAGATAGTTGTAATTTATTTCTGGATACTTCGCTCGCAACTGTTTGATAATTGGCGACATTACTTGCGGGCTTTGCAAAACTTGAATTTGCGATTCGTAGTCAAAACCTGGATTTTCTGGCGTCGCGGGACTCGCTGGTTGTAGTTTCAGCTCCCCGGAGTAGACTTTTGCTAAAGTGTTTTGCGTAACAGGGGTTTCTACTAATAATTGAAAGCGTCCTTCATACTCGCTTTTTTGAGTTAGAGTCCAGGCAAAAACTCCGGTTGTCACCGCCGCTGCTACGCCGATAACTAAGAACGAACGACTGCGGCAAACTTCCCAAAAACTTAACGGTTCTTCTGTATTTTCCCTGCCGAAAAACTGCTCTTCATCATAAAGTACGGAAGATAACTTTTGCTGTCCAAGGATTTTTTTATTGTGATTAAACAGTGCTATTGAAGATTTTTTACCTGGTTTCATTTGATTGCTACAACTTATTAGTTTAAACGTCTGTACGGCTGGCGCAGTTTCATCAACCCGGTTTCTGACTAGATATCTCGTTACCAAACTAAATTTTTTGTAGAAACTAGGTTGATGAGGCCTTAACGCTAGTCTATTCAAAGGTATCCGTAGGGGCGAAGCATGACCGCAGAAAATAGGAGATTATAACTAATAACTTATATGCGGTCATGCTTCGCCCTCTTCAAAAACCAGATGCACCCTATTGAAATCATCGAAAAATATTGAACAACCGGAAAATTCCCAACAGTGGACTGAAAGGAGCGAGAGTGCCACCTACATTATCCGAGAACGCAGCGCGACCCGATCGCCTTACCATAATTACATCATTATTTTGCAGTTTGGGATTACTTTCCTCATTGGCGGTTGCAGAAAAATTCACCTTAACACTTAGTCGCGAAACAGTGCCATTAGGATTGAGGCGAATTAAATCCACCGAATCCATTTCTGCCCGCGATTTATTAAAACCTCCCGCTGCTACCAGCGCTTGATTTAAAGTAGTGTTGGGCTGCAATGCAAAAGACCCCGGTTTGACGATTTCTCCCACCAGACTAACCTTAATCGAATCCGGTGAAAAATTAGAAGTAGCCACTTGTGCGCCTTCGAGTGCATTGAGATTTTCGGCTTTGGGCACGATTACCGTATCTCCCTGTTGCAGTGTTAAATCTTGGGATACATCTCCTGCTTCCAAAAGTTGCCACAAATTCACATTAATAATTTGTTCGGTGCCCGCCCGCGTCAGGCGGCGAACTTGTATTTGTCTGATATCAGCTACCGGCGTAATGCCGCCCGCCATTTTAATAGCCCTAGTTACAGTTTGCTGCAAAACATTTTCCCCTCCACCGGGAGTTTCCTTAGCAGCAAACAAACCAGAATCTGCACCCGATTCATTCTCTTGTAACCTACTTTGAAGCTCTTTTGCCAGAGTATAAGTACCGGGTCGAGTTACTTCGCCCACTACAGCAATATTAATTGGTTGAGTGCTTTGCCCGGTAATGTTAGCTACTGCTAAAGTCGGTGCTTCTTGGCGGTTGAGGCTAGTTACAGTGGGAATAAATATTGTGTCGCCGTCGCGCAAAGTCATATCGGCGCGCAAATCGCCGTTTTGCAATAATTCCCACAAATCCACACTAATAATTTGTTCCGCTGCGTTGCGCTGGGGGCGGCGGATTTTGATTTGCCGCACGTCTGCTGACTGGGTAATTCCGCCCGCGAGTCGCAGCGCCCGCGATATTGTGGGCATTTGAGTGCCTATTTGCTCTGAGGTGCCTCCAGGGCCTGCTGCTGAAGATATTGTATAGGCTCCGGGGCGGTTGATTTCGCCTGCGATCGCAATTTGCAAAGGACGCGCAGCCAGCAGTTTCAGCGTAATCCAAGGACGTTTGAGGTATTTGCCGTATCGATCCTTGACAGCATTAGAAGCTTGTTGTAAGGTCATTCCAGCCACTGATAGGCTGCCAATTAAGGGCAAACTCAGGGAACCGTCAGCCTGTACTTGGTGTTGACCGTTGGGGCCGCTGTATTCTGGGACGTTGAAAATGTCCATTTGAATGCGATCGCCCGCGCCCAAAGTGTAAACTTCCGATCGTACACTCGAAGGTGCACTGGCTGGAACTGACGGAAATCCCGGCGCTGCCGGTACCGGTACGCGAATCGGAGAACCCGAACCCGAAGCAGGAGGAGGAGGAAGAGGAGAAAAAGAAGGAAGAGGAGGATAAGAAGGGGAAGGAGGAGGAGAAGGAGGAGAAGGAGGAGGAGGAGGCAAAAACTGGGCCACCGCGGCAGATGAACCCACAGTCGCCGCCAGCACTGACACTGTTAAACTTTGGAAAATTAAATTTTTGACTGCATTACTTACGCCATAAACCTGTTTGCAGATTGTGCTGAAAACCTCTCCCTCAGACCCTTTCCTGCAAAGATAAGGGAGAAAATCTCCCCTTTTCCTTTTTGCCAAGACAACCGCAGGGTGAGGTTTTTTCTCAAGTTGCGCGCCGCGCGAAGAACTGTTCACCACCATCGCTTTTTGCCCCTATCCTCTTCCTACCCCGCCAACATTAAATGTAACCCAACTGTTCCAACTTGCTCAGAACTTTTTTGACACTATCTTCCAAACTTTCCTCGTCTGTGCAACAAACAATCTCGGGATTGAGGGGTGCTTCATAAGCATCGTCAATGCCCGTAAAACCCTTAATCTCTCCTGCTCTGACCTTAGCGTACAGCCCTTTGACATCTCGAACTTCGCACACTTCTAACGGCGCTTTGACATACACCTCAACAAAATTTGGCTCCATTGCTCTAATTTCGTCGCGAATAGCTCTGTAGGGGCTAATAGCTGCCGTGATTGCCACAACTCCATTGCGGCTGAGTAGGTTTGCGACAAATCCAATCCGCCGAATATTAGTATCTCGGTCTTCTTTGCTAAATCCCAAGCCTTTTGACAAGTTGGTGCGAACGACATCTCCATCCAATATTTCAACTTTGCAGCCTCGGGTCTTCAATTCTGGTTCGAGAGCTTTGCTGATAGTTGTCTTGCCAGAACCGCTGAGTCCGGTAAACCACAAAATAAAACCTTTTTCCATTTTCAACCATTAATAAGTAACTGGGAAATTATAGAATGTAAAATTTTCTATATCTATTCTCCCTTTTCTATCTTATCGTGGTTTGCGGTGTCATCTTGATAAGATTTGCCTGCGAAAAATGAGGACTCAAAATTTGCGAGTTCTGCGGTCATCTCACCACACAAATGCGCGGCAGTCACATAATTTACGATATATTCTTTGTAAAGACTTAACAAATTCAATTCAAAGTCGCGATCGATCGCAAACCTCGAAGATCTAACAGTATATTTACGGCATTGAACACTTAAAATTATTATAAACATCGAGCATATATCCGTAGATTAACGGTACTCAACATTTAATATTATCACAAGTGTTTAAAATATATCCGTATATTCACGGCACGAATTGCTGGTAATTATCACAAGTGTTTAACATATATCCGTATATTCACGGCACGGCTCGCCTACATAAGCCTTGAACAATCCCAAATCTCCAATCTCCAATCCTATTGCCTATGTTTCCCGTCTTAAAAGCAGATGTTTTAGTAGTTGGTGGCGGCACCGGCGGCACTTCAGCAGCAGTCCAAGCAGCCCGCCGAGGTGCCAAAACTATTTTAGTCAGCGAATTCCCCTGGCTGGGAGGAATGCTGACTTCGGCCGGCGTTTGTGCTCCCGACGGCAACGAATTAGCAGCATTTCAGACTGGTTTGTGGGGCGCGTTTCTCCGGGAACTCCAGCAGCGACAACCGGGAGGTTTGGATTGGGGCTGGGTCAGTTTTTTTACTTACGATCCCCGCATCGGTGCTGAAATTTTTGCTGATTGGGTTAAGTCTTTGCCGAACTTGCAGTGGATTTCTGGACAAACAGCTCAAGATGTGATTTTTGAAGACAACAGAATTTCTGGGGTGAGATTTGCAGATTTTACGGTTTCTGCCAAAATCACTTTGGATGCAACGGAATTGGGAGATTTGCTGGCTTTAGCTGATGTTGGACATCGCTGGGGTTGGGAATTTCAAGCTGAGTGGGGAGAACCTAGCGCGCCGATCGCATCTAACGATCTCACACAAAGGTATTCGGTGCAAGCTCCAACTTGGGTGGCCATCATGCAGGATTTTGGGGAAGGTGCGGTGGCGCCAGAAATTCCCGCGCCACCTGTTGACAATCCCGATCGATTTTTCGATGCTTGGAAAGATTACACTCCCGAACAATTTCTCAATTACGGCCGACTTCCTGGGGGATTGTTGATGATTAATTGGCCGATTTGTGGTAATGATTATGGTGAAAAGGTCGATCGACTAATTGAATCTCAAGCATCCCGACAACAATTCCTCCAAGAAAGTCTCTGGCACAGCCAAAGTTTCGCCCGCTTCATTCAAACCCAACTCGGCCCCCGCTACGGTTTAGCACAAAATATTTTCCCCATTTCCAATATCGAAAATCAATCAAATTCTTCCCTACTGTCTTCCTTCGCCTTGCACCCCTACTACCGAGAAAGCCGCCGTTTGCGAGGGATAAGTACAGTCAAAGAACAAGATATTTTGCCGGTTGTCGGGGGTAGAGTCGCGAAATTGCCGATCGATTCTGAGGGAATTTGCGAGACAATTGCGATCGGCAACTATGCCAACGACCATCATTACACCAGCGGCGACATTCCCTTGCAGCCCAAATCCATCCGCTGGGGCGGCCGCTGGACTGGCACTCCCTTCACAATTCCCTACAGTGCGCTAATTCCTGCGAGTACAGATGGATTGCTAGTTTGCGAAAAAAATATTTCCGTCTCTCACATCGCCAACGGTGCAACTCGCTTGCAGCCTTTGGTGATGAATATCGGACAGGCGGCGGGGATGGCGGCGGCTTTGTGTGCGGAAGTTGGATGTCAGCCCCGCGACTTAGCTGTCAGAGTTTTGCAAGAAGCTTTGCTGCAAGATTCCGAGGCGAGGGCGGCAGTTGTTCCTTTATTTAATTTGACACGAGATCGATCGGACTGGCTACATTGGCAGCGCTATTATCTCGATCGACCTCAAGCATATCCCGCCAGCGGCGAATGTCCTGTGTCAGTCAAAAGCGATCGAGAAACCGGGTTTCTCAACGAAATTTCTGTATTAGAACCCATAACTTTGAAAGTTGAACCCGGTTTCTACGTAAATCCGCGTAGTAAAACAGCAAATACCGAGAGTCAATTTTCGGGCATTTTCCGCCGTCTGGGCGCACAAGACTGGACACTGACGCTGACAAGTCCCCCATCCTTAGCCGATCGAACTTGGCAACTCGTGACTTTGGACTGGGAAACCGACAGATTTCTACAGAGTTGCGAAACCGAAAAGCCTCTGACGGTATGGGGCAGGCTGAATTTTGCTGGTGCTTGGCTCCTAGCGGGTGCAGTAACATCGAAGAGGTGAGGTTTTTTGCAAAGTTCCGAAAATTGCCAGAAATTTATCCTGATGGATGGGGGGAAGTCTGTATCAGGTTATAGACACTGACACGGAAACTACCCATGCACACCTACACTGCAATTGCTTTACTGAGCCTGTTGGGCATTACCTTGAGTGCCAGCGCCGCTCGATATTTTGAACGCCTAGTGGAACTGCTCGTAATTGCCACTGCTGATTATATGTTCTTGGCGTCCACTCAATCACAAAAAGGCGATCGTTCTCCAGAAAGAGGCAGCGGACGCAGAGAGTTTGCTCAGCACGATCTTTACACACATTACATACTAGCTTAATGGCATAGGACGAAAGAAAGTTCTGCAAATGAGTGGGTTTCTGCCGCCCGTGTCGATCTGATTTTCTGGGATTCTAGTTGGTCACGTTCGTTTGGCAACTGCACTTCTTGTTGACAGTCATTAGGATATTTTTGCGTGTTAAAAATAATAGCAGATCGAGCTGCAACCGCCATCTATTGAGGGATTTACTCTTTCAATATTTGGCGGTTTTGTATGTTCCAGGCTGGAGAGACTTTTGGGAGCATCTCAATGAATGCAAAAAAGCAATTTCTTTACAGTGCGAGCGTCCCCGCTCGCGATTATAGATCGCGAGCGGGGACGCTCGCACTATAAAATCAAAACATCAAAACTGAGATGCTCCCAGACTTTTTACCTGTCAATTCAGGTAACTAAAATTTATTTTGGGTGAGACAATTTAAAAAATTGAGGACTTACGTATTAAGACCAAAGAAATCGGTTTTTTTACCTCATCTGTGGAGTACAACGCAAGATTTTCGTAAAAAACTGCTGGTTAAGCGGAGTCGAAACCCGGTTTCTGCTCGCCCCTGCGTCCAGGACTAAAATCAAATAATTCTCCCATCATGTTTTTTTGGGTAGTCTGGCAAATTCAAGGAAATCAATCCTGATTAGCAAGGGAAAAGTCCGTATCTGTAACTAGACACTGACACGGATACTACCCATGCACACCTACACTGCAATTGCTTTACTCAGCCTGTTGGGCCTTAGCTTGAGTGCTACCGCCGCTCTAAGCATAGAATCCCCAGTCCCACAGCTAAAAACTTCTACCGCTCAATATATGTTATCAGCGCAAACTCAACAAAGAGGAGATCGCGCTCCCCGCAGAGGCACCGGACGGTATGATTTGATGCAGGTCAACACTGACACTCAGGCACTATAATAATTTCGATCGCATTGCCAGAAAGCTAGTTCCGCAACTGACTTGTTTCTGGTTTCGAGGCTGGTTTCGAGGTCGCCCGTGTCGATCGATCGCATTTTCTGGGATTTATAGTTTGTCAGGTTCGTCAGGCCACTGCACTTTTTATTGATACTCCCTAGAAGATTTTTTTTGTAACAAATGTCACAATATAAACTGGAGCTGCCATCTACGTAGAGATATATTCTCGTAGGTGGCGGTTTTGTATTGAAAATGCTCTTTCTCTTTTTCCCATTCTCCCCCTCTCTGAGTCGCCTCAAATTCTTCCGATCGCAATAGTTCTTTACGTTTTCCCCCCACAGGTGGGGTTTAATTTTTAACCGCTGCACTATAATTGACGTGCGATAACTAACTTAATATATAGCTACACCCTGAGTGCAGAGGGTGCAGCTCTCGACTTAAATTCGCCAATAAGAACCACTTATTCGGTGTCGATCGCCTTTAAGCTAAGGCCCGAGTGACCTCAGGAAAATTAACCGGCCTGAATCTTAGGGTAGCTGCCAAGCTTTCCGGCGACTGTCGGCTATGCTTGATTCGGCGGTCTCGCAATATTTTTTTATGGAGGATGAAAAGATGCCTCCAAGTCTTACTATTTCGGAGATTGTCAGTAACTCAGGGAATCAACGCCACTGAGCTTGTAAGAGTAATCGAGCAAGCTGTACTGACGGGCCTCAGACTTTCGAGGTCTACGTTATTTGAGTCAGGACACTCCTTGAATGCGACGCTAGTTTTCCGCTCTGTCGCTTGTAGTTAAACAGTCTTAAAGTCACTCTCGTCAGTGCTGCAAGCCTCACAAGCTCTTATAACATTGACCGACAAGCGAACATTACCCCGCTTTCTTAGGCTCCATCAGGAGCAAACATTATGCGTACAGGGTTGTAAGGTTTGAGGTGGTAATTGTCCCATCGAAAGTACATTACAAAAGTACACCTGATCGAACAACCCCAAGGCGGTAATGGAAAGATTCAAGGCGATTGAAATCGCCTGGTCGTTTTCCTCTCAGGTCTTTCATACTCTGAGTTTCCCACTTACCTAGTGTTTTTATGAAAAATGACTCTTTAGATCTGGTCAAAAGCCTGAGCCCCAGTGCAATGGATCAGATCATGCTATATCTGGCGTTTAGCGCCATGAGAACCAGCGGACACAGGCACGGAGCGTTTTTAGACGCGGCGGCAACGGCAGCTAAGTGTGCCATTTATATGACCTATATGGAGCAGGAAAACAACCTGCGGATGACCGGACACTTGCATCACATTGAGCCTAAACGGGTGAAAGTCATCGTCGAGGAAGTCCGGGAAGCTCTGACTAAGGGAAAATTGCTGAAAATGTTGGGTTCCCAAGAACCTAGATATTTGATTCAGTTTCCTTATGTCTGGCTGGAACAGTATCCTTGGGTTCCGGGACGCCCTCGGATTCCGGGAAACAGCTTGACGGCGGATGAGAAAAAATATCTCGAAGGCAAGATTCCTCCTAATCCGCCTGACGCTCAACTGATCAATTCTTTTCAGTTTATGGAGTTGATCGAGTTTCTACATAGACGATCGCAAGAAGAAATGTCAGCAGAAAGGCGAATGCCTTTAAGCGAAGCTCTAGCAGAACACATCAAGCGCCGCTTGATCTATTCCGGAACCGTGACTCGAATTGACTCTCCTTGGGGAATGCCTTTTTATGCCCTCACCCGCGCTACTTACTCTCCCGCAGAACAGGAAGAGCGCACGTTTACGATGGTGGAGGATACGGCTAGATATTTCCGACTGATGAAGGATTGGGCGGAAAAACAACCGAAAGTCATGCGAGTTATGGAAACTTTGGATGTTCCGCCGGAACGCCTAGAACAGGCTGTTGAGGAATTAGATGAAATTATTCGTAATTGGGCCGATCGCTATCACAAGCGGGGCGAACCAACGATGATTGTACAAATGGTTTTTGGGCCAAAAGACGACGATTAGTCATTGGTTATTAGTTATTGGTTATTGGTTATTGGTTCTTGGTCATCTTCCCCCCAAGCGAAGCCGAAATGACTAATGATTAATAACTAATGTTTCTGGGCGCAGAAACCGGGTTTTTTACGACAATAATGCGTTAATGCCTGGAATTTTTGTAAAAAACCCGGTTTCTTGGGTGAGATTTCGTGCAAGCTGGACTAGGCTAAAAAAGTTCTCCAAGCGGAGGCTAGGACGATCGCTGCGATCGCTCCGATGAGTGTATTGAAAAAATTCACTACCTCGTTCGTGAGCCACTCAAACTTTGATTGCACCGTCGCACCAATCACGCTCTCGATGTTCGTAGCAATAAAAGCTGCGATTACACAAAAGACAATTCCTGTCAAGTCAATTACACCCACAGCCCAACTCACAAGAGCAATCAGGATCGATCCGACAATACCTGCGATCGTTCCTTCCAAACTTACCGCCCCTTCCGTACCCCTAGGTACAGGCTGCAAGGTAGTAATCAAAAACGTATGCTTCCCGTAAGCTTTGCCGATTTCGCTAGCGCAGGTATCGGAAAGTTTGGTGCAGAAACTCGCCGCATAGCCCAGCAACAACAAGGAAATCACATCTTGTGACACAGGCCAAATAGCATCTTGTGGCACAGGCATCTTGCCTGTGTCTCCTAAAATACCGCCTGTGTCTCCTAAAATACCGCCTGTGTCTCCTAAACCTGTGTCTCGGAAAATACATAATGCCAAAACTGCCACAGCACAAATAGCAGCGGTTAAAGCCGAACCCCAGACATTTTCCGGGCCTCGGGCGCCCGATCGCTTTTCGGCAATACCTTCAGCTTCTTTTTGGGCTTTGCCAATGCGGGTAACTCCAGATCCGACCAGAAAGTAGAACATGACCACAGCATAGCCTTGCCATCCCAAACTGCCCCAGATGATAACACCCAGCAGCCAACCGTGGAGTTGTCCAGCCGGAGTAAGCAATTTTTTGGGAGCAAGGGTGGCGATCGCGAGTAAAAATGTATTCAGGGCGATCGCCACCAACCAAGGATTAGACCAAGACAAATAATTAAAAAAGAATTCTGAGTTTTGCATAGCCTCTAGTAGCGTCTCTTATTGTTATGAACAGTCAAGTCTTATTTCATCTTGCCTTCCCCGTAACCGATATCGATCGAACCAAAGCATTCTATGTCAGCGGGCTCGGCTGCGAATTGGGTCGGGAGTCACCCAGTTCTCTCATTTTAAATCTCTGCGGCCATCAGATTGTCGCCCACGTCACCCACGAACCTCTAACACCCCAGCGCGGCATCTATCCCAGACACTTCGGCTTAGTTTTTACCTCGGAGTCTGACTGGGAAGCGCTGTTAGAAATGGCGCAGCAAAAACAGTTGAATTTTTATCAAGAATCAAGACGGCGGTTTCCAGGTTTGCCCACAGAACACCGCACCTTTTTTCTAGAAGATCCGTTTGGAAATTTGTTGGAATTTAAATATTACTGCGATCCAGAAGCAATTTTCGGTCGCAGCGAATACGCTCAAGTTGGAGATTATGTACTAGGAATCAGAGATTGTTACTAGAGATTGTTTGGGTAAATTTAGAGGGTACAATAGGAGCCTCTAGTTCTCGAACTAATGCGTTAATACTTTGAGAATCTGTCACCATTTGGCGGTGCAGCAAAACGTTGAGTTTAACTTCTTTACCTACTGGCATTTGGGAGCTGTGCGACGGTAAAATCATCACATCAAACGGCGTCCACATTGATGTAAAATTTATGCGTTTGAGCATAGTCGCATCTTGGTTCAAATCGCGCAACAAGCCACTATCGGGGCGCATATCCAGGTATCCTGGTAGGCGCAGGGAATAGGCGGTGAGGGTTCCTTTGTGGGGGGAAGATATGGTTATGAAACGCTGGACTCGGTTAATGCCTCCGAGTCGCTGGACGTAGTAGCGGCTGACGATGCCTCCCATGCTGTAGCCTACTATGTCGATCGCCTGTTCTGGATCGAACGTCTCAGAAATGTAGTCTGCCAGTTGCTTGGCTAGGGAGTCGAGGCCGAGGCTGCCGTCGTTGGGGGTGAGGTTGAGGCTGTGGACACACCATCCAAGTTGGGTGAGGCGGGCGGACATTTTGTCAAAAATAGTCTTTGTGTCCCAGATGCCGTGGATGAGAATGACGGGATTGCGATCGAGCGAACTGTTCATTTGAAAAGAAAATTGCTTGCCGATTACAGCATAAATTACTCCCCTAGGGAGTTTGACCCCGAGTAGGACAGATGGCGAATCGGCTTGAGGTATCGCTGGCCAATAGCAAATCAGTCATAAATTCTGAGATAATCGTAAATAAGTGCAAAGTTAAAACTGGCATTACTGAGTAAAAATTACTAGAAGCTCTGCATTTTTAATCAAAAAATGTAAATTTTGATTAAGAAATATAGACAAAGGTTGCCTTAGCTCGTAATCTAACTTTGTTGACAAACTTGTACAAATTTCTCTAAAAAAACAAAAGGAGTAAGTCTAATGTTTGGTTTTATCAAAAATTTCTTCGGCGGTATTTTCGGCTTTTTTGCTGGACTGTTGGGCTTGAAAAAGTCTGAATATTTCCTAGATTTGGGCGAATCTTCGGATAAAGAACCTGCGAAGGTTGCACCTGCGAAGGCTGAGCCTGTTGCAGCCGCACCGGCAAAAGTTGAGGCTGTCAAGTCTGAGAAGTCTGAACCGGCGAATAAAGCTAAGGTAGAGAAAAAGTCTAAGAAAGAAAAAGAACCAGTCGCTAGCGCTGCTGCTAAGACTTCGGAAGTGCCGAAGGTACCTGCTGCTGCAACTAACGGCAAAGTGTCGAGTCAAGCTGAACCTGTTCTGACTTTTGCTCCTAATAATTTAATGCCGACACCAACTGCAAATCGTCGCACCCCAGGCCCAAGCATGAATAATTTCCGGGAAATGGCTCGTCAGGTGAAAACCAAGTAGGAAATGGAGAATTCGCAATAGGGAATTGGGGATTGGATAATTCCAAATGCTGGGGTTGAAAAATTAAAAATGGGATTCCTCATTTTTAATTTTTAACTCTTTTTTTATTCCCTATTTCCTGGGTGTCTGAGAAAGGCTAATCCGCTGTATAGCTGGAACGCCGAGTCCCAAGGAGTTTCGGATTTGCGCTCTACTTCTACATGAGATTCGATTTTGCTTAACATATGCGTGTAATCGAGAACTGTCTCCGCAAAGGGAGTAAATTCCGACCAAACTGTAACGTCAAGCTGTTGGTCAAATATTTCTAGCAAATGATTCCAGTTAATTCTGGTGGTACTTTGAGGTATTTGTGGGGATTTTTTGACACTAGATTTTTGGTTTTTTGACTGCGGTGAAGCTACGCTAGTTGCTGAACTTTGAGTGAAGTCAACGCCTTGTTTAAATTCGTAACTTTGGTCGCAAATTCGCAGAATGCAGTTGCGGCTGGGAATGTGCAAGTCGCAGATTTGAGCGTAATCTTGGGTGATTTCTTTGTGGCGAAATTGCTCGTTTCTGCGGTTGGGCGAGTAGTCCATGATTTCCATGAACATTGGTAATAAGCCTTCTACTCTTTGGCTGACTTCTGACCAGTTAAATTCTATAGCACCGAGCCGATTTAGGTTATCTTTACAAACAACCGCTGGAGAAGAGAGAGACTGGAAGTGTTGGACTCGGAAAATTTGGATGTTTTTAATGTCGGCTAGGGTTGCCCAAAATACGGGAATTCCGGCGTTGAGAAGTTCTTGGCCGTAAATTCTGAGTTCGGCAATGGGGCCGGTTTTGTAGAGTCTCCAGCCGCGGCTTTGAATTTGCATCCGGGTTGTGTACGCGTCGATTTTGAAGATTCTGCTGATATTTTGTACGGCTGCGGGTTTGTCTTCGGGACTCACTGGTTCGAGGATGAGGAGTCCGGGTTCTAGGCTGCTGGGGTCGTTTTTGGCAGTTTCGATGGCTTGTTGGCGGAGGTTTTGTTGTGCCGTTTCAATGCGTTGAATGCCTTGGCGGGCCTGGGAAACGATTTTGGGGTTGGTGATGTCGCGGAGTATTTGTTTGTAGGTGGTTTGGGCTTTGTCGGGGTTGTTGGTGAGTTCGTAGTAACGACCGATGTAGTATTGTACCCAAGGATTTTCGGGGGATTCTTTTTGCAGTTGTTTGATGAGTTGGGCGGCTTGTTTGTAGTCTTGGCTTTCGAGGGCGGTGGCTATTTCGTGGATGTCTGTCATGGCGGTTGGGGGAATGGGTGTGTTTCTATCTTGGCTGATGTTTGGTTGGTTTTGCCAGTGATTAACAAGTTTTGCTTTGATGTTTGTGGGTAATTTTCGGCTGTTTGCAAGGATAAGATTTAGATTTTATAACCGCGGATGAACGCGGATGTGTCCTGAGAAGTGCTATATAATATTTGGGCTGGTGTTTGTTAAAGTTGATTGGAATTAATGCTGAGGGTGTATGAACCTTTGCTGGTGCGATCGAGTCCTTGAACAACTATTTTGTAAGTGCCGTTACTGGGCAATTTTACGGTTATTTGGGATTCTCTCTTGTTGACGCGAACTGCTTTGATATCTACAATTTTATTGTCACTGGGTGCGATGAGGGTGATGAAGTGCTCGAAGGATCTGCTTTTGAGGTCGATGGTGATGGATTGATTTGCATTTCCTTGGAAGCTGTGTTCGCGGTAGAAGCTGCCGTTGGGAAGGCTGGGGTCGCCGTCTTTGAGGGTTCCGCGTTGCTGTAGGAGGGAAAGGGAGGTGAGTTTTGGTCGATCGACATTTTTGAAATCTAGGCCATAATTTGTCATGGGTGTGTCAAGACCATTTCCTTCTCTGACTGTGACGATAAAGGCAGTTTGGTTTTTGGTATCTCGGACTATTTTATCAATAAAATTGGCTTGTATTTTGGGTTGATTTAAATGTTTTGGTTGGTCAAAATTGGGTTTTGATATACACAGAACCACGCCTCCATCTTGATAGCGGGCGCTGTAGAACCAATATTTTTGACCGTTAGTTGTGAATTCGTTTCTGAAGAAGATAGTGTATCTTTCAAGTTGCGGTAGTTGTTGGTTGGGGCGACAATTTTTATCGATGTTGATTTCGGTGGTTGATGGCTGTCGCTGGGCGAAAACTGCTGGGATGCTGGCGGTGGCTAAGACTGCTGAGATAATGGCGGTGATTGTGGGCGATCGCATTTTCATGAATTATACTCCCGTTTTTTGATTTTCTTTGAACCGTAGATGCACGCAAGTTAACGCAGATGTCGGAAAATTAATCTTTGTTACGATCGAGGTTTTGTTGGATTCTAAATTTTCTTATTTTTCTCGAATAACTTGATACATTCTGTCAGCCTTTGTCTGCCATTTACCTGAGTGTCTGAACCATTGAGTCTCTGAAAACTATTTAAATCTATAGATTTAATCTGATAAAGTTTATGTCCTGCGGGGCCGTCCGTGAACTCAATCACGGTGGGATGGATCATAGTGTTTTTATTGACATTACCTCGAAAACAGTAACGATAACTTGTATTTCTTTGGTAGCCAAATCCTGTGACAGTCTTCTTGGATTTCCTTAAGAATATGTACTCTTTACCGGGCTGATTTGTTTTGCTTGTTTGTCCGTAAAAGTAGTCGCCATTGGGGATGCTTTGAATGGTCGGTGTGGATTGTGCTAAGATTGGGAGGGAAGCTACACTAAAAATTAGTAAGTTGATTGTGAAGCTTAAGGGCGATCGCATTTTCATCATTGTTTATCTCTGTAAATATTTCTCTAATTCGGCTGTGCGCTGTTTAGTAGCTCGTTCCAAACACTCATTCAGAAAGCCTTGAAACCCGCTACCACCGCGATTTCTATACACTTCAAATTCGCAGCTATTATCTCGCACTTTGATCCAGCCTAACTGAGCTTCCGCAAGTAGGGCTTTCTCTTCCTTGCTCAATTTAGCAGCCAGTTGCTTGTAAACCTCGTTCAGCCGTTTATCCGAGGCTTCGTACCTTAACCTAATACAAGATCTGACTTGTGCATCTCCTTGGGGGCGATCGCAATTAATCTGTTGAGCGATCGCAGAGTGCTCAGATTGTGCGAAAACTGATGTTGTAGCTAACATTGTCAAAAGCGCGATTGACCAAAAGAGCGATCGGCTTTTCCTTAAATTTCTTTTCATTGCCCTTAAACACCTATTTTACGAATTCTCTTAACACAAGACAGATTTGATATAATAAATTTAAAACTTTTTTTTATATTTGGCGGTTCGCCCTGTCGATGGGATTGCCAAAGTATATTTGATAGCTGCATCTACCGCCGGCATATTTGACCAAATACCAATTTTGCGATCGATTTCAACTTCTAGAAGCGTCACCAGATTGTCTGTCATGATTACGGAATCAGCTAACAATCGTGTTTGCTGGCCCTCCGGTGTTGCTAGGGAAACAAAAACCCGGCTTGGGTGTCCTGCGCGGGCTAAATTGCTAGTAATCATCGCTGTAATAGTTTGTCCTAAACCAGTGCCCAGATTGTCCGCTTGAACTATCAAAACTGGACGGCGTTTCGCAGTCCGCAAATCAGCGTTGGGAAACAAAGCCAGCACTACATCACCTCGCCTATAAAGCATCGTAAGCATCCATTTCAGGTCGTTCCCAATCCTCTGCAAACCTGCTCAACCTTACCCGTAAATCTCCTGCTTGTTGCCGATCGATACCGAGAGATTGCAGCTCTACTAATCCTGATTCTGCCAGAAAAGTAACGATAACTTTCCCTTCAGTTAAGTCGCCCGGAGTTTCTAATAACACAACTTTGCCGTCTCGATATATACCCTTTACTGATTTTAACATTTTAGTTTTATGCCTAATGACTCATTGACATTTTAGCTTCGTTTACCATATCTAGCACTTCAGGGAGATATTTTTTGGGATGGGTACTTTTCAAAAGCGGCTCCTACCAAGGATAAAGCCACCATTGGTGCTGTTACCGCCCTCAAGATTCTCCTACCCAAAGAAACAGGTTCAAAACCAAACTCGATCGCCCTTTCCACTTCTCCATCAGTCCAGCCGCCCTCCGGGCCAACCGCAATCGCGATCGATTCCGGCTCTTCCTCCCCCGTTAAGAAGGGGGGCTGGGGGGGTTCTAAACCAGCTATTACAGTCGATAATTCATCCGGTTCTTTCTCCCCCCTTAGCAAGGGGATCTGGGGGGATTCTAAACCAGCCAAACAATCCCACAAATGTCGATTATCCCCGCGAGCCACACAAATATATCGATATTTTTGACAGCAATCTTTTACCGCCAAATCAAAGGAAAGAGGCTCATAAACCGTCGGCACAATTTGACGTTCCGACTGTTCCGCCGCCTCCGCAGCAATTCTTCTCCAGCGATCGACTTTTTGCGTACTTGGTTTGAGCAAAGTGCGATCGCTCGTCACGGGTACAATACTTGCCACTCCCAACTCCGCGGCCTGTCGGACAACCTCATCAAAGCCGTTTCCCTTGGGCAAAGCGGCGATCAAAGTTACTGCGACGGGAAGCTCCCTGTTAACCGCAATCTCCTCTGTTATCGAGGCAAATAACCCGGTTTCCTGCACTTCTAGAATTGCTGACCACCAATGTCCGCAGCCGTCCATTGCTATAAATCGATCGCCCGCTTGCAACCGCAACACGCGATTTAAATAATGCTGTTGTTCTTTTGTTAAGTCGATTTTGTTAGCACTAATTTGGGCTGCGGTAACTGCTAATCTTTGTAATTGAGCCATGAGATTTTGGATTGCTCGCTTTGTATTAGATTTTTTTATTTAACCGCAGAGGCCGCAGAGAACACAGAGGAAGAGAGGAAGAGAAGAGATATAGGACTTCTCAGAAAGATGAGGTATTACTGTAATTGGAGTTTTTGATGCGATCTCGCTTACTATATAATCACCATAAGAGGGCTGAAGCCCAACAACATACCTCACCTATCTGAGAAGGGCTATAGACTATTTACCCGACTTATTTCTTAGTCGGCGGAGGCCGACATTGTTTGTATAGAAGCGATTTCAATCGCCGTTTTTATGTAAAAGACCAACCAATTCAGAAACAATAAAGGCAAAGCATTTACAACCGGAATTACTTGACAAATTCAAGGTTTTTTCTGCAAATGCTCTGCCCTTATGTTACTTTGGTCTGAACTTTATCTGATGCGATCGAAAATTGACAATCGAAAATCGGCTTATCCTTCCTCCTTAATCTTCTTCAAATAAGTGGAAATTGCCTCTGTAGCTAGCTGCGTGATAGGCTTGCCCTGACGGGCTGCTTCTTCCTTGAGCTCGTTGTAGATTTCATCGCGGACGCTGATGCGACGGCGGACTTTACCACCGCCAGCAGTGGCTGTCTCGTTTTCATCGCCGTTACTAGACGTAACATCTAAATCATTAATCTCAGTTGTCATCGAGTCAGCAGATTGGTGATTGGTTACAAATTGACGGATAGATTCTAACCCAACGCGATCGCAAAAATCGCCAAAACTCTCGCTTTGTTGCCGTTTTTGCTTGAAATAAACAAAAATTGGCTCGAAAAAAGCTTCAAAATCATTGACGTGCAGCTTTTCCTCAATGGGTTTTGCCAGCCGGGTTTGTGAGGGAGAACCGCCCAGCCAAATCTGGTAAGATTCCGGGAAACTCCCAACAAATCCCAATTCTGCCATATAAGGGCGAGCGCATCCATTGGGGCAGCCAGTCATCCGCACTACAAAATGCTCGTCTGGTAAGCCAACTTTGGTCAAAATCGCCCGAATCCGCTCTAAAATGCCGGGAATCGCGCGCTCGGACTCGGTAATCGCTAGCCCGCACGTGGGAAATGCCGGACAAGCCATAGAATAACGTACTAAGGGGTCGATCGCAGTTTCCGCTTGAATGCCGCGGCGATCGAGTATTCCCTGAATTTCTGATTTGATATCCGGCGAAATATCGTAAATCGTCACGTTTTGGTGCGGTGTCACCAGCAGAGGCAAATTGTACTTCTGCACGATTTCCCGCAAAGCTGTTTTTAGCTGAAACGAGCCTTCATCCTTAATCCGGCCGTTTTCTACGGAAATGCCGACAAACAGTTTGCCGTCGCCTTGTTCGTGCCAGCCCAAGAAATCAAAATACTTCCACTCAGGCAGAGGTTTAAACGCTTCTAGCGGTTTGCCAAAATATTCGGCTACTTTTTCTTGGAACCACTTGACGCCTTTGTCGTTAATCAGGTATTTGAGTCGGGCGTGTCGTCTGTCTGTGCGATCGCCAAAATCTCTTTGGGTTGCTACAATTGCCTTGACCAAATTGTAAACATCATCCTTGGCAACATAGCAAATCTCGTCCGCAACGCGAGCAAAAGTTTCTTCTTTATTGTGAGTGCGGCCCAAACCGCCGCCGGCAAACACGTCAAAACCTTGCAACTCGCCAGCTTCATTGGTAATTACCACCAAGCTCAAATCCTGAGAGTACAAGTCTATTGAATTGTCTCCCGGTACAGTAACAGAACACTTGAACTTGCGCGGCATATAATGCTCGCCGTAAATCGGCTCTTCCTTGTCGTCGCTAAAGATTGTGCCGTTCGCGTTTTGCTGTCTGGCAGCTTTCACTGCGGGGTCTTCCTCAGCGGAAATAGCCTTTTCGCCATCGAGCCAAATTTCGTAATAAGCACCGGTTTGCGGTGTCAGCAAATCGGCGACATTGTTGGCGTATTGCAAAGCATACTGGTATTCTGGGCGATTTTTGTAAGGTGCTGGCGGTGCCATGACGTTGCGGTTCAAGTCGCCGCAAGCTCCCAAGGTTGACCCCATATTTTTAATAATTGAGGAAAACACTGCTTTAAGATTTTTTTTCAGCACGCCGTGAATTTGGAAACCTTGGCGGGTTGTGACGCGCAGCGTGTGGTTGCCGTATTCTTCTGATAGCTTGTCTAACGCCAAGAATAGCTGGGGTGGAACTAACCCGCCGGGATTGCGGGTGCGGAGCATGAACTGATAGTCTTTTTCTTGTCCTTTAACTCGATTGTCGCGGTTGTCTTGTTGGTACGAGCCGTGAAATTTGAGAATCTGAATCCCGTCTTCGGTGAAGTGGGTTGTTTCTTGTAACAGTTCAGTCGCAACGGGTTCTCGTAAATAGTTGCTGCGTTCTTTGAGACCTTCTGATTTCGAGGGCTTGCGCGCCGCAGCGGTTGAATTGGTAGATGTGATCATGGGAATGTATAGTGCCAGTTATAATTAGATAAAGGTCGATCGAATATTTCTTGACAATTGGACAGTTGACAAATTTGCACTTGACAAATTTCCTCAGAAATGCTGTGGCGGATCTGTTGACAACCCGGTTAAGAACTAAGTTAATAACGGTAATCCGGTAGGAATTCTGATGTTGTTCTATTTTAACACGTTCGAGCCCGGGCCCCAAAAATTGTAATTAAGAGTTTATACTTTGGCTAGCTTAACTGCTGGAAACTTTAGAAATAATTAACCTCAACCTTTAAAACTATGTCACTGTATGACGAAGACACCTTTGTGGTATTAGAAACAAACCAGCCGGAGCAGTTTTTGACGGCGGTGGAACTATTAGAAAAGCTGAAAGCGGTCTTATCCCAGGAACACGAAGATTTGCCGGCTGATGTGGTAAAATTTCCTTCGGTGGAAGCTCAAGCTAAGTATTTAATTGATACTTATTGTGAATTAGATGTCGGGCCTGGAAAGTTTTTGCAGTGGTATGCAGTGCGTTTAGAAAAATAATTTTGGGAATCGGGCATTGGGCATTGGGCATTGGGCATTGGGCATTGGGCATCAAGAATTGGTTATTACAACCAACAAGTAACAAATAACAAATAACAAGTAACAAGTAACAAC
The DNA here is from genome assembly GCF_020738665.1 of Microcoleus sp. PH2017_08_TRC_O_A. Taxonomy (NCBI): domain Bacteria; kingdom Bacillati; phylum Cyanobacteriota; class Cyanophyceae; order Oscillatoriales; family Microcoleaceae; genus Microcoleus; species Microcoleus sp. PH2017_08_TRC_O_A. The sequence continues at coordinate 46,230 of NZ_JAEQCE010000067.1, read as the reverse complement.
AAACAAAAATAACCAACAACTAACTCATGCCCTATGCCCTATGCTCCATGCCCCATGCCCAATTCCCAATTAATCTTCTAACTGTTGAACAGATGATACTTCAACGGCGGTAACATCGATCGTACCGGGCGGAGTCAAACGGCTAAAATGACCTTCCTCTATTTTCAAAGGTTCGCCACAATTAGCACACTGAAACTGAGTTTGATTTAAAGCTGTGAATTCGTACTGACAAACAGGACACTTGTCTTCAATTAAATTGCGTTTCAGCCACCACTGAAGCGCGAAAAATCCCACCACAGGTGTTAGCAGCAACAAACCTACTACAATCAATAATGATTTAACTACCCAACCCAAACCAATTGACACCAACACGCAGGCGATGCCCAGCAATATCAGCCAATTGCTAATACGGGGTAAGTTTAAAGAGATTTTGGGGGTGCCTTGGTTCACGGTGGTCTCCTTTGGTGTCTTTTCAGGTAGGCATAACTCTATCAGTTGACAGTTGACAGTTGACAGTTGACAGTTACTGTACGGGAATCAAATTGTACTAATAAATTTAGATAGTGTTTGAGCTAATTTTCCTATTATACATTGAGAAACTGCCCTCTACGTCATAAATTAATCTGGGCGATCTATCTGAAAAATCCCAATTAGAGATTGACAAAGGGATTGAAAACTGAACGCTGCGAGGGTTTGTTCCCTCAACCAATGCCGATCGCACTTTTTATCTTTTCCTCGCAGCATTTCCACACAAGCAACCGCTACTGCTGCCGGATCTCGGTGAGGAACTCGCCATCCCAGTTTACCATCTTGCAGCGGATCGGCAGATCCGTCCGCGTCCCCGGCGAGCACTGGTATTCCGCAAGCTAAAGCTTCCAAATACACTATACCGAAGCCTTCCTGGGAGGGCATTACATAAGCATCGGCTAACTGATAATGTGCTGCTAAATCTGCTGTCGGTACAAAACCCGCAAATATAACTCTTTCGGCAACTCCCAAATCGGTGGCGAGTTTTGCTAATCTAGGGCGATCGTCCCCGCGTCCAATAACCAAGTATTTCACATTGGGAAAACTTTTGGCAATTTCCGGCAAAGCTTGAATTGTGACATCGACGCCTTTGTAACTATCGGTCGATCGCAATCGGGCTACAGTCATCAATATTTTAGCACCAGTCAGATCGTACTTTTCTAATAAATGCAGCGGTTTGGGGCCGATAGTAAATATTTTTTCATCTACAGTACAAGGCACTATTTGGAATTTCTCGGGATTTAAGTTGTTGAGTTCGCAAGTGCGATCGCGCGTGTACCTGCTAATCGTCCAAATGCGATCGGCTTGTCTCATTGCTATTTGATATTTTAGCGGAAGTGTTTCCCAAACTTCCTTGCCGTAAGTTAAAATCGTGTAGGGAATTCCCAACGGCTGGCATAATGTTTTAATGAGCGGTGCAAGTTTGATGTGACCGCAGAAAACCCGTTGAGGTCGTTTTTGCACCAAGCAGGTTAGCAATTTGGTGGCAAACTTAAAACGGCCAAGCCAAGCGGGATCAGTTTTTAGGTAAGAGAATTTGAGATTTTTGGACTCGAAGGGATTGTGACAATCTGGCCCATCTCGCAACAGCAAAACTTCTGCTTGTGGCGGAAAGTTTTTGGCTGCGGTTAGTGACAAATAAGCTTTCAGGATGTCTTGAATGTAGGATTGAATCCCGCCTTCGCTGGAAAATATTTCTAGGAAACAGAATAGGTGATTTGTCGATCGCATTTTTATTTAGATTTGATAGATAAGAAGACGGGCGCGGTTGAAACCGCGTCTATACAAGCGAAACCCGCCTCCGCGGGTTGAAGATAAAAGACACGGCGGTTGAAACCGCGCCTATACAAGCGAAACCCGCCTCCGCGGGTTGAAGATAAAAGACACAGCGATTGAAATTACGTTATTCTCTTTAGTCGGCGTCCGGCGGACATCGTTTGTTTGGCGTGCGGTTTCAACCGTACGTCCTATCTTAACTTTCATCTGGGCCCTAACTTTCATGTCGCCCAAAAAACAAAAAGCCCCTAAACATCGCTGGTTAGGGGAGAAAATTATCAGGGTGCATCTACTAATGTGGTTAGTATAGCATCCTTTTGTGGGGTGTCACCCATCATGGGTGACACCAACGCAGTTTTTTCGATGAGAATAAATTATATTTGAGGTGCTAAATGATTGCCAAAGCTTGTATGTCCGATCGCATTGTCGCTGTTAACCTAAGATAGGACTGACGCAAAAATCCTCAGAAAGCCTGTAGATTCGTAGATTTATGCTCGCGAAAGCCGATATTTTTCCAGAAATCGGGTTGGCGATCGGCAAGTCCTATATTATTTAAAATAAATCCGTGCTAGACCTCAAATTAATCCGAGAAAATCCGCAAGCCGTACAAGAGGGCCTCAACACTCGCGGAGGCAATCACGAAATCGAGCCAATTCTGCAACTAGACAAACAGCAGCGGGAGTTGGAAGGTAAGCGATCGCAACTGCAAGCCCGCAGCAACGAAATAGCCAAACTCATCGGGCAAAAAAGAAAATCGGGTTTACCCCTCGAATCTCCCGAAATTCAGACTCTGCAAGCCGAAGGTAACGAAGTCGGCACGCAGTCGAACGAATTGCAAGCACAGGAAAAAGACTTAAAAGCTCAAATAGAAGCTCTATTGTTACCATTGCCGAACTTGCCCGGTAAGTCAACTCCGTTAGGCAAAAATGAAGATGAAAACATCGAAATCCGGCGCTGGGGAGACGAATACATTCCCCAAAATCCCGAGATTTTGCCCCACTGGGAAATCGGCGAAAAATTAGGAATTATCAACTTTGAACGGGCAGTAAAAATCGCTAGTCCCCGCTTTGTCACGTTAGTTGGCGCAGGTGCAGCCCTGGAAAGAGCGATTATTCAATTCATGCTCGATCGCCATACCAAAGCTGGTTATATAGAAGTAATTCCCCCACTTTTAGTTAATACCGAATCCCTCACTGCTACAGGTCAATTGCCGAAATTTGCTGAAGAAAGTTTTAAGTGCGATCAAGACGATTTATGGTTAATTCCTACTTCTGAAGTTCCGGTGGTGAATTTGTACCGAGGTGAAATCTTGACAGCAGAACAGTTGCCAGTTTATCACTGTTCTTTCACTCCTTGTTTTCGCCGGGAAGCGGGAAGTTACGGCAAAGATACGCGGGGATTGATTCGGTTGCACCAATTTAATAAGGTGGAATTGGTAAAACTGGTGCATCCGAGTACCTCGGAAGCTGAGCACGAAAAGCTCGTGCAGGATGCTGAGGGTGTTTTGCAGGCGCTGAAATTGCCTTATCGGGCGATCGAGCTTTGTACCGGTGACTTAGGTTTCGCGGCCGCAAAAACCTACGATTTAGAGGTGTGGCTGCCTTCTGCGGGCAAATACCGCGAGATTTCGAGTTGTTCCAATGTCGCAGATTTTCAAGCGCGGCGGGCAAATATTCGGTTTAAAGAAGCGGGGAAAAAAGGTACTCAATTCGTGCACGCGCTTAACGGTTCCGGTTTAGCTGTGGGGCGGACAATGGCGGCTATTTTGGAGAATTACCAGCAGCCGGATGGGACGGTAAAAGTGCCGGAAGTTCTCCAATCTTATCTCGGTCGCGAGGTTTTGTAAACTACGAAGACACGGCGGTTGAAACCGCGTCTATACAGACAAAACCCGCCTCCGCGGGTTGAAGACAAAGGCGGTTGCGAGGTATTGTAAACTACGAAGACACGGCGGTTGAAACCGCGTCTATACAGACAAAACCCGCCTCCGCGGGTTGAAGGCAAAGGCGGTTGAAATTAGGCGATCTTCTTGAGTCCGCGGAGGCGGACATTGTTTGTGTAGGCGCGGTTTCAACCGCCGACTCAAACGGGGTTTCTGACTTACAAATTTTTTAGTGCTTCCTTGATATCCAGCGCCAAAAATCTATCCAACGCTAAATACATCCAATAAAGAGATAACTGAGCATCACTGTTAGTCTTTTGAAACCCCAAAGCATAGGACATTTTTTCATAGCTGGGGTGAATAATTAACGTGTACAAGTCGCAAAGATTGGGAAAATCTGTTTGGATTTCTACTAAAATTTTTTGTACATCCTCAATCAAAGTAATTCGGTATTCTTCTAAATATTTCGGATCGATTACCCAACAGCGGACAAACACTGACTGGCAATTCCGATCTCCTGGTAGCGCCATCTTGAAAGGATCGATATCAGAAACAGAACTTAAATGCAGGCTTTTGCTGGGAGCACTAAAAAAATTAACATCCGATTCGCTAGCGGTAGGATAGAGTAAATAAAATCCGACTGGATTGAGATTGTCACAGCGACGCAAAACTCGCATTCCTTTTGAATATTGAGCAGCCGAAAGCCGAATAACTTTAGCAATCTTTTGGGGAACTGCGTTGGTGCTGCGGTTCATCCAGTTATAATAGCTTGCTAGTAAATTAGCGACGGGGATTGCATCGCACCGAGGGTTAAAATCATCTAATTTTAGTTTGACTGAATTTTCGGGCTTCGGGGGATCTAAAATTTCTGGGATGGGTTGAATTTGAATTGCTGTAGCGTTTCCGTCAAAGTGTTTTTCGATCAATCCGAGTGCTTCTAGTTTATCTAACATCATTCCGGCGGCGCGATCGCTCCCGCGATCGGAATCCGAGTAAAATAGTTCTGCTGCTTCCCGGTGAGTGCACTGCACTTCTGTGGCTGGTAATTCCAGTTTAGTCAGCGGCGGTTTGACGCGGGGCTGGCTTTCCTGAAGCTGTTTCACTGATAAGTAAATCCAAAGCCTGACAAAGCATTCAGCCCTAGTGCGAGTGACGCCTACTCGTTTCATCAATAGCGAAACAGCGGCGCGGCGCTGAGATTGAGAATACCAACTATCTAGTTTTGCAATATCCATTTCAGTCGGGAAGCAGGGAAGGAACTCTAGTTATATTTTGGCTTAATTTTACAAAAAACTTCACCCCGCTTCATGTTACTTGTTGCCGCTGTTGCTGAACTTGTCTGATTTCCCCTGACTCTACAATACAACTGGTTGCTCCTTGCAGGTTCAGTGCTTCACAAAGCACAATCAATTTTAGATATTTTCAGGCTTGATTTAAGTATGTCGTTGAACAGTTGACAGTTGACAGTTGACAGTTGACAGTTTGAGAGCGGCCTCTACCCTTAAGTCCGAGGATTGGAGTAATGAATAGTCTGATTTTAATTTCTC